>JAQSYS010000290.1 GCA_029256005.1 Sedimentibacter sp. | reverse complement strand
AAATGAAGCAGACAGATTGAAAACGATATTTTTTGAAACCAGTGACTATATTTACAATAACCCGGAGCTTGGAAACAATGAAAACAAATCAAGCGAAAAGCTAATTAATTTATTGATGGAGCATGGTTTTAGTGTAGAAAAGGGAATAGTTGGAAGAAGTACAGCATTTAAAGCGGTGTTTGACAGCAAAAAACCTGGGCCTACAGTTGCATACCTTTGCGAATATGATGCTCTGCCTGAAATCGGTCACGGATGCGGTCATAATATAATAGGAACCTCGTCTGCAGCAGCCGGAATACTTCTAAGTAAGGTTATAAATTCAACTGGAGGAAAAGTTTATGTAATAGGCACTCCGGCAGAAGAAACTGACGGTGCCAAGGTTGAAATGGTAAATAAGGGTGTATTTAACGACATTGACATTTCATTAATGTTTCATCCGTTTGATAAAACTCATGAAAGCGGTGAATCCTTAGCAATGGATGCATTGGAATTCACCTACATCGGCAAGTCTGCACATGCAGCAGCAGATCCTGAAAAAGGAATAAATGCTCTGGATGGTGTATTACAGCTATTCAGTGGGATAAATGCGTTGAGACAACACGTTAAAAGTGATGTTCGTATACATGGAATTATAAAGGAAGGCGGCATTGTTCCGAATGTTGTTCCGGATAAGGCAGTTGCAAGATTTTATGTAAGAGCAAAGGAAAGAGCATACTTAAATGAAGTGGTAAAGAAAATTAAAGATATAGCTCATGGCGCGGCCTTGATAACCGGAAGCTCTGTTAATATAGTTAATTATGAGGCAAGTTATGATAACTTAGTTACAAATCAAAACTTATCCAAAGTGTTCAGCAAAAATCTCAGGGATGTTGGTGTACCTGAAATTCATGAACCTAGAAAAAGCTTCGGTTCAATAGATATGGGAAATGTAAGCCACGTAACACCGGCAATACATCCATACCTGAGCATTGGAAGCAGAAGTCTGACTGCTCACTCAAAAGAAATGGCAGATGCTACCATAACAAATGAGGCTCATGAAATGATGTTAAAAGGCATAATGGCACTTGCACTGACAGGCTATGATATTTTAGCAGATGAAGAACTTTATAAAAGTATTAAATACGAATTTGATGAACATAAAGCAGCAAAATAGGAGTTAAAATGAATAACATTGATAAATATTCAAACAAGCTCATTGATTGCAGAAGAAAATTCCACATGTATCCGGAGCCGGGTTGGTGTGAATTCAGAACAACCTATATCATATACAATAAACTGAAAGAATTAGGTTATGAACTTAAGTATGGAAGGGACATCATAGAGGAAAGTTCTCGTCATGGTGTGCCGGATGGTAAAACATTGCAGCATTTTGCCAAATTAGCATTAGAAAATGGAGTTGATGCAAATTTCTTAAATGAAATAAAAGATGGGTTTACAGGCGTAGTCGCAGAGCTTAATATTAGCGAAGGTCCTACTGTAGCTTTTAGATTTGACATAGATTGTGTGAAAATCAAGGAAGCAGATGATGAAAATCACAGACCGAGACAACTTGGCTTTGCTTCTGTCAATGACGGTTATGCCCACAGCTGCGGACATGATGGTCATATTGCCATTGGCCTTACATTTGCAGAAATAATAGCCAATAACAAACATTTATTAAAAGGAAAAATAATCTTAATATTTCAGCCGGCAGAAGAAGGAGTTCGTGGAGCAAAGGCAATAATTGATAAAGGTATTTTGCCGAAAATAGACTATATGTTTGGCGGTCATATAGGATTGTCAACAGAAAGTATAGGTTCTTTTTCTGCAAGTGGCTCGGGATTTCTGGCTTCTAAAAAATTCGATGTTATATTAAAAGGCAAGGCATCACATGCTGCTAACTCGCCGGAAAAGGGAATAAATGCGCTGCTTGCAGCCAACAGCATCATTTCAGGATTTTATAACATACCGAGGCACAGCCAAGGTCTTACAATGATAAACGTAGGCGTTATTAATGCAGGAAGCTTCAGAAGTGCCATTCCTGAAAATGCTGAATTACAAGCAGAAGTCAGAGGAGAAAACAATGAACTCAGCAGCTACATGTATGAAAAAGCTGTTGATATCGTGCATAACATATCTAAAGCATATGGATGCCAATATAAAATAATCGAAGCAGGGTCTTCTCTCTCGGAAGACTGCTCACCGGAACTTGTGGATATGGTTCATAATATAGCAGAAAAATCAGGCCTTTATAATAATATTTATAAGACAAGGCAAATCAATGGAAGTGAAGATTTTACATATTTTATAAAGCATGTAAAAGATGACGGCGGTCAAGCCGTATACATGCTTTGGGGAGCTGATATTAAAGATTCTTTTCACAGCAGTCATTTTGACTTTAGCGAAGAGTCTATGGTAAAAGCCTTAACAGTACTATGCGAGTTGTTAAAGAATATTTTCATGGGAGGTTAAAATGCTTGACTACAAGATAGTTAATGCGGAAATTATTGATGTAAAGAACAAGACCACATCAATCACTGACATAGGCATAAAAGACGGTGTTATTGAAAAAATCGGAAGCAACATAGGAGATGCAACGCAAGTTATTGATGCTTCTGATAAGTATTTAAGCGCAGGATTCATAGACATACACATGCATGAGGAAGATTTAAAAATAACAAACAGCAATGACTATGATATATCACTGGCACTATTAAGAACTGGCGTAACAACTGCTGTGGGAGGAAATTGCGGCTCAAACAGAAATAATTTGAAGGAATTTGAAAATTTCATCAAAGAAAAAGGATATCCGGTGAATTACATGACTTACGTAGGGCACAATTCCTTAAGGGAAAAAGTCGGCAACACTGATCCTTATATGAAATCCTCTAAAGTACAAACAGAAAAAATTAAGTATTTAATAGAAGAAGCAATTGAAAATGGTGCAATCGGATTATCATACGGACTTGAATATTGTCCGGGCATCGATTTAGATGAAGCTGTCAGCAGAGCTGAAAAAATTAAAAACAGAGATGATCTGCTTATTGCTTTTCATGCAAGGTATGACAGCAAAAAGGCATTGCAGGCAATAGATGAAATCGATAATATTGTCAGCAGCCTTAACATACCTGCTCAAATATCCCATTTGTCAAGCGTGTGTGCTTATGGAAACATGAATGAATGTCTTGTAAAAATTGAATCAATGATAGCTAA
>JAQSYS010000289.1 GCA_029256005.1 Sedimentibacter sp. | reverse complement strand
GCATTATAGAAATCCTCTATATATTTATCAGGATTTTCAATCATCAGATGCACATCAAAAGTAAGTTCAGTTATTTTTCTTAAACTTTTTACAACATCAGGTCCAATTGTAATATTCGGCACAAAATGACCGTCCATTACATCTATATGTATATAGTCTGCTCCGCCTTGTTCAACAAGTTTAATATCTTCTCCAAGTTTAGAAAAGTCAGCAGACAATATGGAAGGTGACAGTTTATTCATTTTTCCTCCAGTTAATAAATTTTTATCTTTCGAATTTCTTCTAATAATCTTAAATAATTGTTATATCTTGTATGACTAATTAAGCCATCATTGACAGCATCTTTTATTACGCAGTTAGGCTCCTTATAATGGAGGCAATCTGCAAATCTGCAGCCAGAGTCATATTTTTTTATTTCAGGATAATATTCTTTGAGATCAAATTCTCCAATTCCCTCTAATTCAAAGGAGCTGAATCCAGGGGTGTCAACAACATATCCACCAGAATCAAGCTTGTATATTTCAGCATGTCTTGTAGTGTGTTTACCTCTCTTTAATTTATCGCTAATTTCACCTGTTTTTAATTGAAAATCAGGTTGAACTGCATTCATTATGGATGATTTCCCCACTCCTGACGGTCCGGAAAAAACAGTCAATTTATCCTTTAATATATTTTTAATCTCTATTAGTGAATCTTCTTCATTCTTGCTTGTAAATATTATTCTATAATCTGTATTTACAAAAATATTCTCATATTCCTTCTTAAGTTTCTCATCAGCCAAATCGCATTTGTTAAAACAAATAATAGGCTTTAATTTATTTGTTTCTGCTGCTATTAAAAGTTTGTCTAGCAATAGAAAACTAGGTTCAGGATTTGTAACAGCAAAGAATATTAACAGCTGTTCTGCATTAGCTACAGGCGGTCTTACCATTTCATTTGATCTTTCCTTTATTTCTTCAATGTAGCCTTGATTCTCATCTTCTTCTGTCAATCTGATTAAAACTTTATCGCCAACAAGAGGTTTTATGTTCTTTAGTCTAAATAAGCCTCTAGCTCTGCATTCAATCAATTTATTTCCTGTATCAACGTAATAATTTCCCCCGACACCCCTTATAATGATTCCATCAATCATATAGTCTCCTATTCAAAATTAATTTCAGCCGTTTCAATAAGTTCATTGTCTATATATATATCATATTTTTGAATACCTGTATCTTCAATATTGATTATAACGCTTTGCTCCTTGGTGTCAACTTCCTGTGAATAAATTATTTCTCTTCCACCGTCAATAATTTTTTGAACGACTACCAATACCTTGTCTTTATTCTTTGGCAATGATATAGTTAAAGGATATGAACCAGTTGTCGGTTCTTCTCCTCCGGGTTCTTCAACTGGAGGTTCTTCAACGCTTTTGCCTGAACTAATCGTCATCCAAATGGATGTTCCTTGTGCCACTTCTTGACCTGCTGCAACGCTCTGTCTTAAAACTAATCCCTTTTCAATTTCTTCGCTGGTTTCCTCTGTTACTTCACCAACTGCAAGTCCATTTTGAACAATTACAAGCTTAGCTGCTTCTAAATTGAGGTTTAATAAATTAGGCATAGGAACATAAGTAATCTTAGGTCCGATGCTTACAACATAGTCAACCCTGTCATCTTCATTGGCAGGTGTAGTAGCTGCAGGATATTGATCCATTATCTGACCTGAGGGAACACTGTCTGAATTAGATTCTGTTACTTTTCCTTCATTAAGACCAGCATCTGATAAAATTATTCCTGCTTCTATTGCATATCTGCCTATTAAATTAGGAACTGTAATAGCTTTTTCGCCCTTGCTCACCACTACTTCAACAGGATAATTTTCCTTTAGCTTAGAGCCTTCTTCAACACTTTGGTCTACAATTTTTCCTTCTTCAAACTCATTGTTAAATTCCCTATTAGCTACCTTGAATGTTAAACCTAAATCTACAATTATCTTTTGTGCTTCTTCCTCATTTTTTCCAATTAAATCAGGAACCGTAACCTCAGGAACATACATTATAGCCTTAAGTCCAATTACTCCTCCGATAACTGCCACTACCAATGCACTTAATACAGCAGCAATTGTAATATTTCTGTTCTTTTTCTTTTCTTTTTTGTCTTCCTTATTATTTTCATTATTATTCTTTATTTTTTTATTTTCCACTTCTGAATCTTCTCCAAAAAAACTTTTAAATGCCTTGTCAGAATTTTCATCTATTATATCAATGTTTATTTCATTATTATCACTTAAATCAGCAGCATTTATTGCCGGTAGGACGATAGTTGGAGAATCTATTAATTCCTCATCGTTTTTTTCAACAGCCCTGAATCCATTCATAGAATCAAATGCTTTAATTAATTCATCAACGTTTTGAAACCTGAAGCTTTGATGTTTTTCCAGACATTTCATTATTGTATCTTCTAAGTTTTTAGAAATTTCTAAATTCTTAAATTTTTTAGACGGTGGAATTGGTTTTTCTTGTATTTGTTTCATTGCAACAGAAATATGATTGTCAGCATCAAATGGAACAACTCCTGTTACCATTTCATACATTACAATCCCCAAGGAATATATATCTGACTTATCGTCAACATATCCTCCTCTAGCCTGCTCTGGTGAAAAATAATGAACTGAACCAATTACATTTGAGGTGTTATTTATCGTTGAACTTGTTGCTGCTCTAGCAATACCAAAATCGGTTACCTTTGCAATTCCTTCTTCTGTTATGAGTATGTTGTGAGGTTTTATGTCTCGGTGAATAATATTGTTTGTATGAGCATGCTTTAAAGCTTCTGCGACTTGTCTGGATATTTTAACAGTTTCCTGTTCAGATAGCTTTCCCTTTTTCTGGATATATTTTTTAAGAGTTTCACCTTTTACAAATTCCATTACTATATAATATATATCTTCTTCAATTCCTGTATCATAAATATTTACTATATTAGGATGAGCAAGACTTGCAGCGGATAATGATTCCTGCTTAAACTTTGCAACAAATTCAGGATCAGAAGTCAATTCATCTCTTAACACCTTTATTGCAACATAGCGGTTTAAAACTCTGCATTTTGCTTTGTAGACTATTGACATGCCTCCGCCGCCGATTTTTTCAATTATTTCATATCTATTTCCTAATATTTTACCTATCATAAACTTCACCTCGAGTGATATTATCAA
>JAQSYS010000288.1 GCA_029256005.1 Sedimentibacter sp. | reverse complement strand
GCATTTTCCAATGAATTACAATTCAGAAGAACTTCAACAGGTTTGGAATGAAATTGCTTCTGAAATAATTCAGGATGTATCAAACGGTAAAGATGTAGGTTTTATAACTATTGGAGACCCGATGGTTTACAGTACCTATATTTATCTATTAAAGATTTTGAAAGATAAAATTAAGATAACAACAATACCCGGTATTGCATCATTTTTGGATATTGCCTCAAATAATAATTTTCCTTTAGTAGAAGGTGAGGATCCTTTAATAATTTTACCTGCTACTATGGGAATAAACAGGCTTAAAAACTATATTAAAAATGAAAATTCAATAGTTTTAATGAAGGTGTATAACAATTTTGATGAAGTTATAGAAATGATTCTTGAGGAAAATCTTCAAAACCATTCTATTGTTGTAAGTAATTCTTCAAAGGATGAAGAAATAATATATCAGAATATTAATGATATTAATAAATCTGATGTTTCTTATTTTACCACTATATTAATAAATAAAAGATGGGAGTTATAATGATATACGTTGTGGGCATAGGTCCCGGAAGTCAGGAGACAATGACATATCAAGCAATGGAAGCAATTAGAAAATCGGATGTTATTGTTGGATATAAAACATATACAAATCTGATTGAGGATTTAATTAAGGATAAGGAAGTTGTTTCAAACGGTATGAAACAAGAAATAGACAGAGTGAAAAAGGCCATGGAAATTTCAAAGACAGGCAAGACAGTAGCGGTAATAAGCTCAGGAGATGCTGGCGTATATGGTATGGCAGGTTTGGTTTTAGAGTTATCAGAAGAAGAGGAGGTTAGGATTATAAGCGGGGTTACTGCATCTACAGCCGCTGCTGCAGTCTTGGGAGCACCTCTTATGCATGATTTTTGCCATATAAGTTTAAGTGATTTATTAACGCCGCTGGATTTAATATATAAAAGAGTTGCTTTAGCTTCAGAGGGTGATTTCGTTATATGCATTTATAACCCACGCAGCAAGGGACGACCTGATTATTTAAAAAATGCATTTGATATAATTAAGAAATATAAATCAGGTTTTACTCCAGTTGGGATAGTAAAAAATGTTGGTAGAGAAAATCTAGAAATGAGAATTAGTACAATAGATACAATTGACTATGAGTCGGTTGATATGTTGAGCATAGTAATTGTAGGTAACAGCTCAAGCTATATAAAAAATAATAAAATTATAACTAAAAGAGGTTATGAAACTAAATATTAATTTCAAGGAGAAAGATATGAAATATACAAAATTTTTTAAAATGATAATTACAGTTTTATTGGTAACTTTTCTTTTTACAGGATGCAGTAAGTATGTGGATATGAAAAATGTTAAGTCTGTAGAGGAAAAACCTTCTTCAGAGGAAGGTTCAGAAACAGAGAAGCTAGAACAGAAAAATCAAGTAGCATCGGAATACGGAATAAAAATAAATGAAAAAGATGTAGTATTTACAGATGAATCAGGCAATGAAGTAACTATTCAGAAGAATCCTCAAAGAGTAATAGTATTACAGAATTCCCTTTTAGAAGTATGGGACCAAGCAGGTGGCGCTGTTGTTGGTAGAGTTGAGGAATCTGAAGATAAAGTAGTAGAAAATGCCATGTCAGCGGAAGTTGTAGGTGGAGTAGGGTCACCAAGCCTAGAAAAGATATTGTCATTGCAGCCTGACCTGATTATTATTGCAGGCAGTTATACGGCTCAAAGAGAAATGATACCATCTCTAGAGCAAAATAATATACAAATAATTAATTTAGATAATGACCTGTTGGAAGACTACTATAAAACTGTAAGATTATTCACAGCCATTACAGAAAGAGAAGATTTGTATGAGAATCATGTGGAAAAAATACAGAATAAAGTTGATGAAATAATTTCGAAAGCTCCTTCTGACAAAAACTATAAGGCAGTAGTTATGTTTGCAACTGCTAAGAGTATTACTGTAAGAGATTCCAATACTATGGTTGGAGAAATGTTAAAGGATTTGAATGTTACAAATATATCTGATTCTACTAACAGCAATACGGATACAAAGACATTTAGCATGGAAAAAATAATTCAAGAAGATCCGGATTTTATTTTTGTTCAAACAATGGGAAGTGATTTGGAGAAAATCACCGAAAGGCTGAAATCAGATGCTTTAGACAATCCTGCATGGGCATCTCTCACAGCAGTTAAAGAGGATAAATATATTGTTCTTCCAAAGGATTTATATCTGTACAAGCCAAACGACAAATATCCTGAAGCATATGATGGGTTAGGAAAAATGATTTATCCTGAAGTGTTTGGAAAATAAATAATTTAAATGAGATTCTTCTATTTGAAGAATCTCTAAAAGTTAAGTAAAGGCTGGTAGAATCGAGCATGACCGACTGTAATACAAAAAAAGGTAGAATTAAAAAAAGTGCAATTTTGATTGCTTGTATATGTTTTTCAATTGCAGGATTTTTTATAAGTATAGGTAACGGCGCTGTAAAAATCTCACATACTGAAATAATAAATGCAATATTTTTTGAACAGGAAACAGTGAACTATCAGATAATCTGGAATGTGAGGCTTCCAAGGACGATAACAGCATCACTGGTGGGGACTTGTCTGGCATTGTCAGGCTGTACACTTCAAGGGGTGATGAGAAATCCGTTGGCAAGTCCAAATATTATTGGAGTTTCATCCGGAGCGGGTCTCTTGACCTTGATTATTCTCATTATTTTTCCGGATTACTATTTTTTGGCTCCGTTAGGTGCTTTTGCGGGAGCTCTTCTGGCCACTCTTTTCATATATTTTTTAGCATGGAAAGAGGGCGTGGCAACGACAAGACTTATTTTGGCAGGAGTGGCAGTTTCTTCTCTGCTGGGAGCTGGAAATAATGCAATAATGACATTTTATCCGGACAAGGTTTCTGGAGTTATAGGATTTATGGTTGGAGGTCTTTCATCAACTAACTGGAAGCATGTTGACATGATACTTCCTTATGCAATTTTAGGAATTATACTTCTTTTGTTCATTACTAACAAATTAAATATACTGCTGCTAGGAGATGAGGTGGCGACAGGACTTGGTTTAAATGTAGAAGCAACAAGATTTTTCTTCATTATAATTTCATCTCTCCTTGCGGGAGCTGCCGTAAGCGTTGTGGGATTGCTTGGATTTGTTGGCTTGATTGTTCCACACATTACAAGGCTGTTTATAGG
>JAQSYS010000287.1 GCA_029256005.1 Sedimentibacter sp. | reverse complement strand
TACAGGAGCAGGAACTAGAACGCGTGGGCGGCTTAAAAACAATACCCATAGATGTAAGGGTAGTTTGCTGCACTAATAAGAATTTAGAAAAGTTAGTTGCTGAAGGAACATTCAGAGAAGATTTATACTATAGAATTAATGTAGTAGAAATTAATATTCCACCACTCAAAGAACGAATAGATGATATACCGCTGTTGTGTGATTATTTTTTAAAAAAATTCAACAAAGAAAGCGGATATTGCATAAATGGAATTTCAGATGATGTTTTCAAATTATTTGAACAATATAATTGGAAAGGAAACGTACGTGAGCTTGAACATGTTATTGAACGTGCCTGTGTCATGTCATCCGGAGCTACATTGACAATCAATGATTTTGATTTCTTTTTGCCACGAGTTTTTAAAGAAAACACAATCAGCGATATAGTTAGTTCAAAAGAAATTACATCATTAGATGAACAAAAAAATCAATTTGAAAAAGAAGCTATAATAAAAGCATTAATTCATACAAAGGGTAATAAAACTTCTGCTGCTAAATTATTAAAAATAGACAGAAGTATTCTATATGATAAACTTAAGCGATATAATATTTCTTTATAAGCATGTAATAAAAATCCTACGAGTTGTAGTTTTTTTACAACGATTAAAAGCACTCATAAAAACAGTCATCTATGCTATAAGAGCTCGCAAGCCTTGTAATTTCAAAACAATTAAAATGTTGAATATAAAAATATTCAACATTTTTTATTGGCATCGATTTTGCTTAAAGTATATTATATTAATTTCAGGAGGAAATACAATGAGTAAAAAGGTTATTATTACAGCAGCTATTACTGGTGCTGTTCATATTCCAAGCATGTCAGAATACCTGCCTATTACACCGGAACAAATAATTAATGAAGCAGTGGCTGCAAATAAAGCCGGTGCATCCGTAGTTCACCTGCATGCCAGAAACAAAGAAAACGGACAACCAACAGGCAGTCCGGAGATTATGAAAGAAATTGTAGAAGGAGTAAAAAGCAAATGTGATGTAATAATCGGTATTACAACAGGCGGAGCTATAGGTATGACATCTGAAGAAAGATTGGCTGCTGTTCCCGTATGCAAGGCTGAATTAGCATCATGCAATGCAGGCTCTGTAAACTTTTGTTTTTCACCAATTGCTGATAAAATAAAAGACCCTAAATATGATTGGGAAATACCATTCGTAAAAAATACCTATAAAGTGCCTTTCGCCAACACATTTCAAGGCATGGAAGATTATATTCGTATAATGAGTGAAAATGGCACAAAACCTGAATTTGAAGTTTATGAAGTTGGCATGCTTAGTAATATTTCGTATTTTGTAAAAAAGGGATTATTGAAAGGACCTGTTTATATTCAATTTGTATTAGGCGTAATGGGAGGTTTACCGGCTACAGTAGATAATCTTTTGTTTTTATATAATACTGCTAAAAAAGTTTTAGGCGAAGATTTTATATGGTCATGTGCCGCTGCCGGCAAAGATCAATTTGATATTACTACAGCTGCTATGATTCTTGGCGGCAATGTAAGAGTTGGGTTAGAAGATAATTTATATATTTCCAAGGGTGTTCTGGCAAAATCTAACGCTGAGCCAGTTTTAAAAGTTAAAGAAATAGCAAGACTTCTTGACCGTGAAGCTGCTACACCTGATGAAGCAAGAAAAATTTTATTTAGTTAAATAATAATGAAAATAGGTGAACCGAATAACTGTTCACCTATTTTTATTTAATGCCTTTAAATTTTTCGCCCTTAATTTTGCCTAAAAATTTTATTGTCATTAGAACGGTTAATTGTCGCTTATGTCAACAACCCCGTCCCCTTGTCATTATGTCAACATCCCCGTCCCCTTGTCATTAGATCATTAGAAAAACGTAACCAGAATAATTAATGATACAAATGTTACTATAAGTGGGATTACGCTACTTGTCCAGAATACATGTTTATATGCTTGCTTGTGAGTTAATCCAAGCACTGCAAACATTAAGAACAATCCTGGTGAATGAGGCAATGTATCAAGAGCATCTGCAGATATACTTACCAAACGGTGAAGCAGTTCCAGATTTACACCAGATGCGATGAAGTCTTCAGCAAATGCTGTAAACATGATTCTTAACCCGCCAGATGAAGAACCTGTTACTGCAGATACAATCATTGTAGCAAATACGCCCTGTACATAAGGGTTCATTTCCATGCTTACTACCCATTCTACAATTGAAGCAAATGCAGCTGAATTTGATACAACTGTTCCGAAAGCAACAACTCCTGCATATCCGCCGATACCGTCAATTCCACCTTCTAGACCTGAAGCCACAATTTTCTTAAGATCTTTGCCTTTAAACTTATCTAAATTTAATACATATATAACTAGTGAGCCTGCTAGCATTGCGCCTGTTGCCAGCATAGTTGAATTGATTCCAAATTTACTGCCTATAACGATAATTGCCATTAATATTACCATAGGTGCAAAAGCTTTTACTGAAGAAGGTAACGTACTGCGGTCAGCAACTTCAAACAGTGCAGGATCTACTCCTTCAGGATATGACCAGTGTTCATTGTTAGCTCTTGCTTTCTTCTCAGCCTTGTTCATGTAGAATACTACCATCGTAAAGATTGCAATAGAGGCTAGAATACCCATAACAGGTGCAGCAGTAAGTGTTGTACCTAAAAATTGAGTAGGAATTACGTTTGTTAATGATGGTGTACCAGGAAGTGAAGTCATGGTAAATGTTGCTGATCCTGCAATTATTACAGCCATTGTCAAGTGTCGAGGTAAGTCTGCTTCTTTAAACAATAAGAACATAATAGGTCCTACAGCATATACAACAACGAACAAGCTAACGCCACCATATGTGAGTACAGAAGTGATTATAAAGCAAACAAGTAAAACCTTCTTTTTACCAAACCAGTCAATAAATTGATAACCTATAGCTGATGCACTACCTGATGTGTTCATAAGATTTGCATATAAGCTAGAGCAACAGAACATAAGGAAAAAGTTTGCATAAGCACCTGTGTAACCCTTCATATAAAATTCGGAAAAGCCTTGCCAAATATCCATTCTGCCTGAAAGTATTACTACAAGAGATGCTAAAAGAGTTGCAGTAAGTGCACCTAAGCCTTTGTAAGCTCCAACACCAAGCACTAGTACCGCTAAAATAAGTCCAATAATAGCTAATGCGTTCATAATTATA
>JAQSYS010000286.1 GCA_029256005.1 Sedimentibacter sp. | reverse complement strand
AGGTGGATTTGTTTCATTAACAAAAATGGGAGATATTTTATTAAATCCAATCTCAGGTGTTATAACTACAGCTATATTTATTACAATAGGACTTTTGCTTAGAAGATTCAGAATTATGAAGTATGAATAAACATGTGTAATCTTGATAATGTAAAATGTTAGATTTATATTTTAAATAGGCAACATATACTATACCAAAAACAATAGGTAGTCAATATAAACTTTGAAAATCAACAAAATTTCTACGATATTAGTTTTAATATAATCTGATAGATATTAAGTAGGTTATTGTAGTTTGAATTTGCATATAGGTCTAGTTATAATCATTCTTATAACATGTACAGTATTTTATGGGAGGTTTTGTATGAGTGATTTTTTGAAACTAGAGAATTTTATTGGGCATTCAGATGTAGGTTATGAAGAAGTTATAGTTCAATTTTTACAGGATAACGAAATAACGATTGATGATTTTGAATACGTAGGGAGATGTGACTCTGAGTGCCTGGAATGTAATGCAGAAAGATTTAGTGTCTGGCGTAGAGATATAGGAGTTATCGAAGAAGAAAATATTTTTACTTTTGATTTAGATGCCGCTGATGAAACATTAGATTTCGCTATATATTTGTGTAATAAGTGCAAGACATGGACTATTTATATTGAATAAAATATTATTCTCAAATTATAAATCTATAAACCTTGTAAAATCGCACTATTCAAGAGATTGAATCTGCGATTTTTTAATGCTCAATTCAAAAATAGTACTAAGTACTTTAAAAATAAAGCAAGAAACTCTTTAAAATTTGAACAATCCCGTATTGGATAAATATGATACAATTAACTTATAATTGTAAGTGGATGAGGAATTAAGTTATAGATCTAAATAGTAATTTGTAGATTAAATAGTGAGGATGTATGGAAAGAAAAAAAGCGGTTTCAATGTACTTATTTGGAACATTAGGACAAATGCTTATCGTATGTATTGCAGTTAGGATATTACGTATTTTTGGAGTAAAGGCAGATTACACAACATTAATAGGAATGATAGCCATTATAGTGGGCGGAGTTTCTTCTGCACTTTGGGGTAGTATTGTATCTATTAAATATAGAAAAATATCTATAAAACAAATCTTTTGGGATTTTGTAAATATTAATAAATCATATCAATATTATTTGCTTGTTATTGTGTTTCTATTGTTAGATTTCAGTTATGTTTTAGTCGGTGGAAAATTTGAGATAACTAGCTGGTATATACCGATTATATTATTTCTAAAAGCCATTCTATTTGGTGGAATAGAGGAGATTGGCTGGCGATACACTTTCCAACCTATTTTAGAGGAAAAAGTAAATTTTATCTTTTCAACAGCTATTACATTTGTTTCATGGGGAATATGGCATTTCTTATATTTTTATACCGAAGGTACAATATATCAGATTAACGTAGTTCCATTTTTATTTGGTCTTTTGACGAATTGCTTTATTTTAACATCTTTATTCAAAGAAACTCAAAGTTTATGGATATGTGTAATGACACATGCTTTAATAAATATGTTTACACAGATAGCAATTGGGGGGGATGAGTATTTATCAACTGCCTGTAAGATTTTAATCATAATTATTGCTACTACCACAGCTAGAAAAAACAAAATGAGTAAGAAATACGGGGAAACATAAAACTCTAGTTTAAGGTTGAATAGCATAAATAGTAATTTATCTATCATATTTTAATTAAGATGTATCTGTATTTTATGCAGGAGGTTAGCAAATGAGTTCTAAAACGAAATCAAGAGTTTTATTTGGAATTGGGATAGTACTATTAATGTGTTATTTAATAGGCATATTTTATTTTTATAATATTCAAGAGTATAACCCTTATGCTTCTGCTGGAGCTGATCTTGATGCTTTAATTCACAGTGTATTGTTTTTACCTCCAACTGCAATATGTCTTATATTTGCTCTTATATTACACGTAAAAGCAAAAAAGTGAGTTGCGTGTGTGTTACAAGCTATAGCTCTGAGAAGACATTCTGCACAGACAATCCCAGTCACTCATACTATATTACTGAATTTCATTTTTGAAAGGAGGTAATATAGTATGACTGAAAGTATATTAACACGTCTTTCCTTAGAGATACAATATAAAGCAGGCTTAGATAAAGAAGGTAAAGACGTTTTTAAAAAGATGAGCTTCTCTAACATAAAAGAGGAAGCTTCAGATGATTCAATGAGTAAAGTGGCTAACGCAATAGGAAATCTATTAGATACACAAACATATAGAGTTTCTAAAAATACTAAACATGAACTTATTGAATTATAAAAATATCATGTAGGGCTGCTCTGCCATGAACAGATAAAAGTTTGTGGCAGAGCTTTTTTATTTTAAACTGGAACTTCCAAGATAGTAGATCTTTTTTCATCAACCCTTGCGGATTTGAAGGTAACAAGATCTCCATTTTTGGTAGCAAAAATATTTTCTCTTAATATAACAGCTACCAATTCAGCTACATCTTCAGGTGTTATACCATTTTTAACGTCTGAAATGGTTAGAGTTGATCTCTCACCATTGCTAGTTAAAAATGTCAGGATTAAGCTTAGTTTCATGGTTCAATCTCCTTTCTATTCAATTTCTATTAATTCAGAAGTTAGTATTGTTAAATATCCTTCTGCATCATCAGCTAATACAGCAGAAATTGCTTCAGCTACAGCGTGAAGACTTTCATTACTTGCTGTTGATTTAATATTGTTTAAACTTTTTCTCTTATAAATTGGAGCACCACTAGCATTGGTTCCAGTATTGATTTTAATAACTAATGAAAGGTTCTGAGGTATAGTTTGAATTGACAATTTGTTTCACCTCCTTTCATTTATTAATTGAAATATAGTTAAATAAGGAATTAATGAGCCTTAGGCAGAAGTCTCTACAGAGTAGAAGCTCGAAGAACTTCATCAAATCCTTTAAGAGCTATTCAATAGGAGCGGTTTTAAGCTCCATTCTATCTTTTTAACCCATTTGATGAAATGAGCACTCTATATCATATTTAAAAAGTTAAATAATTGTCACAATTTCTCGAAAAAAAGTTAAAAATTTTTATAAAATATGAATAATGAACAAGCAGAAAAAGTAGACTACCTATTGAATGTCTGAATGTCTGAATGTCTGAATGTCTGAATGTCTGAATGTCTGAATGTCTGAATGTCTGAATGTCTGAATGTCTGAATGTCTGAATGTCTGA
>JAQSYS010000285.1 GCA_029256005.1 Sedimentibacter sp. | reverse complement strand
GATTACATTGAGGTTGGAATTACACCATATACTCCTGAAAATGCAGAAATAGTGCTTAATCTTTTAGGTGATGATGAAGTAAAGGTTGTTGAGGGATTAATATCTGTAACATTACAATATAATCCTGAATTAAATGAGGAAAATCCTGATCCAAGAGTTATTATGGCTCCAGCTGAATTAGCAGATGATTCTCAAATAGTAAGTGTTACCGATCAAGAGGCTGCTGATGCTGATGAGGTTATAAACACGACAGTTGATCCTAAAGCAGAAGATTTGGCGGATGATTCAAAAGTAGTAAGCACTCCAGTTGAAGAAGAAAAAGGAATTTCTCCAATAGTTATAGCAGTAGGAGCAATCGCTGCAATTGGAATTGGAGCTTTAATGTTCAAGAAGAAAACGGCTTAATAAAAATTATGATAACTAATGATTTTATTGCAAAAACATTTCCGGCAGTATACTGCCGGATTTTTTTATTTGACAAATGATAAGAATTATATTATTATTTGTTTAGTAAATTAATAAATTAGTAAATTAGTAAATTAGTAAATTGAGGAGCAATTATGAGAATACCTACTATATTAAAACATAAACCAGTAATAGTTACAGAAAATTATGAAAATGTTGATGGCAGAAATGCTTACAACTCAGATGCAAAGGGTCTTTCACTGGGATTAGCACAATGGAATGACAGGGGCAAAGTGGATATATCTGCCAAGGTTTGGAGATACACAGGAGAAAAGTGGTCAAGGCAATCAGAGGAGCTTCCTCTTCACAGAGTGCTGGATTTAGCAATACTTGTGTGTAGGACTTATCTATATTTTAAGGATGCATATCGTTTTAAAAAGTTGTATGATCCAGAAAATACTATGATTGACAGAGTTGGATTGCAGGGAGATGCAATGACAGTTGAGATTTGTACAAATAATGAAAAAATTGATGAAGATATTAAATTATTTAATCAAGCATTGAGCGATGATGGTGAAATTATAGGAGAAAGACTTCGTACACTTTCTGCTATATTAAAGGAAATGGGATATAATTAAAAATGAGTGATGAACAGTAAATAAGGATGTGAGATAGATGGATAGAAAAAAGGAACTCAAAGAATTATATAAACAAATGAAGACAGATATGGGAATATACATTATAGAATGTAAGGTGAATAATAAATATTATCTTGAAACAACACAAAATTTAAAGGGTAAAATAAACAGTGCAAGATTTCAGCTTGAAATGGGAAGTTATAGAAACCATGGAATTCAAGAGGATTGGAAGAAGTACGGTTCTGAAAATTTTGAAATAAAGGTTTTGGATAACCTAGAATATGACAAGGATGAATCTAAGTTAGATTATAGCGAAGAACTTGAAATCATGAAAGCAATATGGGAAGAAAAGTTAACAAAAGAAAATATGGTGTCGTATTAGAGGAGAGAAAATGAGCTTAATACCAATGAATGTACATTCATCGTGGAATAAGTTTTTAAGTGATGAAATACGTGATGAATTGAAAGCTATAGATGAGAAAATAGGAAGAAACATTAACCCTTCTTATGAAAATGTTCTTAGATTTTTAATGACTGACTTAAATGAGATTAAGGTAGTTATTTTAGGTCAAGACCCATATCCTGAAAAGGGAAGGGCAACAGGAAGAGCTTTCGAGGTGGGGGACCTTATTTCATGGAACCAGAAGTTCAGGCAGGTTTCATTGAAAAATATAATTAGATTAATATATAAGAATTATAATAATATTGAAGATTATAATGAGATATTAAAATTTTCAGAAATTCAAAACCAAATTATTGAAGGTAACTTTAATATTTCGACTCCTGATAAAATATTTAAAGCATGGGAAAAGCAAGGAGTATTGTTGCTTAACACATACTTTACAGTTGAGTGCGGAATAACAGGAAGCCATATATCAATTTGGGAGCATTTCAGCATTAAGTTACTTCAATACATTTCAGAAGAAAATAAAAATATTAACTGGTTTTTGTGGGGTAAGCTAGCTGAAGAAAAAAGTAAATACATCAAGTATGGCAAATTTTATATAAGCAGACACCCAATGATGTGTTCTGAAAAATATGATGATGATTTTTTGAGAAACAACTGCTTTAAGGATACAATGAATATAATAAATTGGTTAGAATAAAGCTGAGAATAGTAATTCTCAGCTTTTGTTTTGCTTGTTGATGCAAGTTGCAATTTAATAATTGCATAAAAGATATAAGTTTACAGCAAAATAAAAATATTAAATAAATGAAATATAATTTAAACTTGACTAAATTGCAACGTTGAATTATAATATGCAATATAAATAAATGAATCTGATTAAATATTAAAATGCAACTAATAATTACAAACTTTCAAAAAAACAATAGCATAATAATTCCGGAGGTGCAACATGAAATACAACCCTGTAGAAGTAATGAAACCAAAATTGTTTAAAGACATTTTCCCTTACGATGAAATTCCAAAAGTAAAATTCAACAACATTCAATTGCCAATGGATATACCTGAAAATATCTGGATTACAGACACTACATTCAGAGATGGCCAACAATCTATGACTAATATGCATACGGAACAAATGGTAAGGTTATATGAATATCTTCATGAGCTAGACAATGAGTCCGGGATAATTAAGCAAACTGAGTTTTTCTTATATACACCAAAAGACAGAAAAGCAGTAGAAGCTTGTATGGTGAAGGGATACAAATTTCCAGAAATAACGTCATGGATACGTGCAAACAAAGAAGATTTTAACATAGTAAAGTCAATGGGAATAAAGGAAACAGGAATTCTCATGTCATGTTCAGACTATCATATTTTTAACAAATTGAATAAAAGCAGACAAGAAGCTATGAAAATGTATCTTGATATTGCATATGCCGCACTAGAAAACGGAATAGTTCCAAGATGTCATTTTGAAGATATAACAAGAGCGGATTTTTATGGATTCGTTATACCATTGGCAAAAAATCTTATGGATATGATGAATGATAGTAAATTAAATGTAAAAATAAGAGCGTGTGATACATTGGGACTAGGTATTTCACATGCAGGGGTTGAGCTTCCAAGATCTGTTCCAGCAATAATTCATGGACTGAGATATTATGCGGGAGTTCCTTCTGAATCAATTGAATGGCACGGGCACAATGATTATTATGCTACTGTTACCAATTCAACAACTTCATGGCTTTATGGTGGAGCATCTGTTAATACTACAATGTTTGG
>JAQSYS010000284.1 GCA_029256005.1 Sedimentibacter sp. | reverse complement strand
AAAAACAAAGGAGGTTTTTTATATGAGCAAAGGAAATGGCAGATTCAGAAAAAACAGCATGGGTAATGGAATGGACAAGTTTCATGGAGCATGCAACGGCATCACGTCCAGTACTAAATCTCAAGATCCAAATGATTACAGTTCAATGCAGGAAGTTCCTGAGTCGGACATCGTATCAGGCAATATAAACAGAAGTAATAAAGAAAAAGGCTTTAAAAGCAAATTAAAATAATTTTACATGCAGGCGGACTTACAGTCCGCCCTTATTATTATTCAATTGCATAGATATCAGAAAATTCTATTTTCAGCATTTCAACCTTATTGTCTATTGGCTTAACATTTATAGTATCTTTAGTTTCAATTATTGTCTTAGCTGGAAGTTCAACAATAAATGTGCTTCCCTCATTTATAACACTTTCAACTTTTATATCGCCATCGTGAAGTTCTATGATTGATTTAACAAGTGATAATCCTATGCCGCTGCCCTCTGCATTTCTCGAAAGTGATTTATCCGCTTGGTAAAATCTTTGAAATATAAAATCAATGTGTTTTTTCTTAATGCCCGTTCCTGAATCTTTGACTGATATTTCAACATTGTCACTTTTATCAATGACACTTACTATAATCTTTCCGTTTGGTTTAGAAAATTTAACTGCATTTGAAATCAAATTTAACATAACTCTTTCAATTAAATTAACATCACATGCAATTATTTTTTCTTCAACATTCGAATTAAAAATAATATTTAACCCTTTAGATTTTGCATAAATCAATACTGAATCGACAATAGTTTTAACAATATCCACTATATTAACATTCATTGGTTCTAATTTTAATAAACCAGAATTGCTTTTAGATAAATCCACAATATTATTTATTAACTTTATTAACCTGTAACAGTTTTGTTTAATACTATAATTATATTCACCAAGCTTCTCCTTGCATTCACTTGCTGAACATTTATTCAAGTATATATCCACCATCTGGTTGGCAGAAAAAATAACATTCAAAGGAGTTTTAAGTTCATGTGATACATTTGAATATATTTCATCCTGAATCTTTAAAACCTCTTTCATTTTATTTTTTTCTTTGATTTCTTTAGTTATATCCAAACCAATAATAATTACTTCCATTACATTTCCATTGAGGTCTAATAACGGCTGATATACCCATTTTACGTATGAATCATCACCAGCTATTTTAAATTTGCTGATTCTAAAGTGGCTTGTCTTGTTATTCTTCAAAGATGAACTTATTAATTCTTCTATTACATGAACTTTGCCTTTAAATATATCATTTAATTTCATATTTTTTAATTCTGCAAGCGAAGACAAATCAGGTATTAATCCCTTTAATTGTTCATAGCCCTTATGATTTATGTCAATGACTTTAAAATCCGGATATGTATATCTTGCAAAACCCAAATCAAGATTCTCTATTATCTTACTTAACAAATCGTATTGAGCTTTTAAATATGTATTCTCTTTATTTGTGATTTTTTCTTCTATATTGCGCGCTAAAATAAAACCTCCGATAATATTTTTGTAATTATCAAAAATAGGGGTACCGCTATATTCCTTGTAAGCTTTCTCTCCACTGTCCTTAACAATTAACAACAATATGTAATCAGAAAACTTTTCACCTCTTAATACTCTTTGAACAGGTATTTCATCAAATGGTATTAAGTTTCCTTTTAAATCATAAAATGTCACTTGACTATAAATGTCACAATAGTGGTTGAAATTTACTAAATCATAAGTAGGATTGTCTTTTACTGTTTTGTTTAACATTATGAGTTTTGAATCTTTGTCAAATATTAATAATTCTTCGGTCATATTATCTATAACTGCTTCAAGAATATTCATTTCAATGTTGTTGTTGTTTCTCTTGAAATCCAAGATATTTCCATATAATAGTCTTCTTACTGAATCATTAGAATTTGCAATCATCGTATCTATCCCCTCTACAACCTATAATATTAGAACTAAACGTTTTCATACCTGAGAGTATCCTACCCAATTTCGGATATTTTTAAACTTATGCTTCTAATTTTTCAAGCAAATTTTTAAAATATGCTACGTGCTGTTTTTCTTCATTAATTATTTTGTTCATCATTTCTTTTCCATCTTCATGTTTTATGCCTTTATATAATTCCGTATAAACTTTTACTGTCAACTCTTCTGTATTTAGTGAGCTCGTTACTGCAGATTTCAAATCTTTAAAAGCTTCCTTACAATCCGCTTTTTTATCGAAAACCCGGTTTTCAATTAGCCCACTCAAATATTTAGCAACTTCATCATCAAAAAGATATTCTGATTCATCTTCTTTGCCTGCAGACATTTCATCATAAAGATTCTAACTTTTCTTTATGCATTAATTCCTGCTCAGCTGCATTCAATAGAAATTCCCTAACATCTCCATCGGAATTTCCAATTCCATTCTTGTAAAAATTATAGCCTTCTTCTTCCATTACAATTGCTATTTTAAGCATTTCAAGACAACTGAAGCTATTTGGCATTTTGTCTCCTCCTATAAAGTACATTTTTAGTATTATTTTATCACTTTGGAAATGTGAAAATTGTAGAAAATTGTAGTTTTTTCGGAACCTTAATTATTTACAATTCAGAGTATAATTTACCCTAACTTTAATTCAACGAATCATTTTCAGCCATATTTATGTGTTCTCGGTGCAATTCATTTATTATGTTCACTGCCTTAATCTGATTAAGAATTGCTAGAACAGTTTTCTCCATACCCTTATTTGCACTATAGTCAGCTTCGACAGCAAAATCTACTCTGCCTTGGGCAATCAAGTCATATGCTACATTACTTTCTTCATGGTAGACAGCAATAGAATGTCCCCCGTTGTTTTTTACGAGTTTCATGCACGGGACATCTGTCAAACCGTCTCCTATGTAAATCATATTAATAAAAGGAACTCTTTTCTTATCCTCAGGGGTGGATTCATTCAGTCCTTTATGTTCCGTAACATCCAGCACGCCCTTGTTTATTCTAAACAAAAACTGAGTTTTACTGGTATAATTTACAGCCATTGCAGGCCAAATAGGAATATTTTTATCATTGTAGCAGTATTCTGCTGCATAAATTTCCTTGAACTCATGAGCAATACTGGTACCTTCAATTATTTCCTTTAACCCTGATGATATGATGTAATGCTCAACCACGACTCCCAGCTCATCACCATAATGATTTATTCTGTCAAACCACGTATCAAGCCC
>JAQSYS010000283.1 GCA_029256005.1 Sedimentibacter sp. | reverse complement strand
AAAGCAACGGCTTCCTTTGCATCACCAGAAAAATCTAAGCCACTTATATCCTTAATATCCGCATTGATATATTTAGTCAGAAGCTTCATAATCACCTCATTATGTGCTCCGCCGCCACTTACATAAACCTCATCTATTTTGCATTTATTAGATACAAACATTTCTAACTGATGCTGTATTGTTTTTGCCGTATATGCAGTAACAGTTGCGAGAATATCGTAATTACTCAAGCCCTTTGCTTTTCCCATAGTATAAAGATTTTCAGCAAATTCAATTGTATAATATTCTCTACCTGTACTTTTAGGAGGAATTTTAGACATATAACTATCATTAAGCAAAACTTCTTCAAGCCACTGTTCATCTATATTTCCTTTTGCAGCAAGATTTCCACCTTCATCATAGGATTTTTTTCCATCAGTTATAATTCTCACTATTTCATCAATCAATACATTTGCAGGCCCCGTATCAAAAGCCAATACATCCTCTTCAGTACCGCCTGCCTTTAATACCGTAATGTTTGCTATTCCACCTAGGTTAAGTAACACTCGGTTCCTTTCCTCATTAGAAAATAATATGTAATCTACATATGGCACCAATGGAGCTCCCTGTCCGCCATAAGCCATATCTGAGGGTCGGAAATCTCCTACTGTCAGGCATCCGGTTACTGCTGCAATGTTTGAGAGTTCTCCTATCTGCAAAGTACTATACTCATCAGGCATGTGAAATATCGTCTGACCATGAGAGCTTATAAAATTAACGTTCTCAATATTAATATTTGCTTTTGTGCATACAGCTAAAGCCGCTTGACCCATTTTTTTTCCCAAGTAAGTATTCATGTAACAAATTTCGTTCACTTTTGAAGTATTAATATTACAAAGTTTTAAAATTCTCTCTTTTTCTTCTTTCGAGTATTCCAATGTCATAAAGTCTACTACATTGATTTTTGTATCTGTGTAATTTCCTTCAATTTCAACCAAACAGGCATCTATGCCATCTAAAGACGTACCTGACATAAGACCGACTGCCAGTTTCTTTTTATTGTTCATTTTATACCTCATTAAATATATGACATTTTATTTCAATAATATGTTATATTATTTGAAATAAAATGTCAATTGTATTTTTATAAAGAAAAAAAATACGCTAATCGTTGACTTACGATTAGCATATTTAAATTTTATATAACGAAATATTCAAGACTTAAATTATGTCTTCTTTTATCAATAATATTGTTATTTCACATGTTCATAACTATTTTAAGTAATCCATTGGTTGCGTTCTTACACCGTTAATTCTTACTTCAAAGTGAAGATGGTTGCCTGTTGAATATCCTGTGGAGCCAACAAGAGCAATTTGTTCTCCTCTTGAAACTGCTTGTCCCTTGCCAACTAATAATTTTGAACAATGACCATACAAAGTTGCAATTCCACCGCCATGGTCAACTATAACATAGTTGCCGTATGAATAATGCCACCCTGCAAAAATTACAACACCATCATTGGCTGATACGATTGTTGAAGCATACGGTGCAGCTATATCAGTACCGCCATGACTTGACCAAGCTCCTGTTATTGGGTCAGCTCTTCCACCAAAATTGGATGTTACTCGGTATTGTCCCGGTACTGGCCATGTCATCTCTCCGCCGGCATACTCTACAGCTCTTTGAGCGGCTAAAATATCTCTTTCAATTTGTTCAGATTGAGCTTCCATAGCAGCTTCTTGTCGTTGAATTTCTTTTAAATTAGACTTCAAGCTTGACATGTAAACTTCTTTAGAACGTGAAGCAATTGTAACTTCATCTTGCTTAGCATTAAGATTGTTAATAACAGCAGTCAACTCCATCCTTTTTGTTTCCTGCTCCACCTTTAAATCTTCTACTTGAATTTTTTGATCATTAATATTTTTTAATAGTTCAACATCACTCTCAACAATTAATTGAATCATATCCATTCTTGTCAAGGCATCAATAAGGTTTTCAGATTTTAGTATAACTTCCATATAACCTGCAGAGCCATTTTTATACATTACTCTTAATCGCTCTTCAAGAACTTCATTGTTTTTATCTATTTCTTGATTCAGTTCAGTAATTTTTTGTTCAGATTCAGCTATCTTCATGTTTATTTCCTGTTTTTGAAGCTCATAGCTATCAATCTCAAGGCTTAAAGCACGAAGTTCTCCATCCAAAGAATCTATTTCTTGCTGTATGCTTTTCTGTTCGCCTTTTAGCACAGCAGCCTTTTCACGTATTTGTTTAATTTGTTGTTCAATATTCTTTTGTTTTTGCTGCAAATCTGCGATACTCCCCCCTGCAGTTACAGGAAAAACACTTATAACAGTCATAATCAGCAGAGTAAAAACAATACTTTTTTTAAACATAGCCCTCTCCTATACACTTAAGAATTTTTTCAATGAAATCAAGCTTCCTAGAATTCCTATACCGATTCCTATAGTTAAAAATATAATTATTAAATCATTGATAATCATCTCAACACCAATCATGTATCCTGACATTCCTGATAAAAGAGCTACATAACGGCCTGCTAAGTAATTAATAATGTAATTGTATCCTAAAGTAATTAACAGGATTGATACGATCGAACCTATTAACCCAAGCATAACACCTTCAATCATAAAGGGTCCTCGTACATATCCGTTTGTTGCACCGATATACTGCATGAGCTCTATTTCCTTGTATCTATTGAGTACTGTTATCTTTATTGTATTTGATATTATAAATACGCTGATAAGCAGAAGTATTATAATCATACCTGCGCCTGCTTGTTTAATAAAATCTGCTATCCTTATTAAACTGTTTACAGCATCTTTATAATACTGAACGCTTTCTACACCTTCATAACCTTGTATATGCTTAATAACTTCTTCAGATTTGCTTACATCTTCTAATTGAACAATATATGTATTAGGAAGCGGGTTATTTCTTAATCCTTCTAAAAGGAAGGCATTTTCTCCCCAATCTTCTTTTAACTGTTCAAGGGCATAGTCCTTTGTCTGAAAAGCCACTCCCATTACTCCGTCAATCCCTTTAAATGCTTTACCCAATTCATTTATTTGACTTTCTTCAACATCATCCTTTAAGTAAACTGCAACTTCGTCAAATGTTTCTTTAGTAACCAATGCAACATTATTCACATTTAAAACTATTATCAATACAAAACCAAGTATTATTAATACTGCTGTTACTGAACCAATGGATGCAAGACCCATCATTCGGTTTCTCCACATG
>JAQSYS010000282.1 GCA_029256005.1 Sedimentibacter sp. | reverse complement strand
GAAGATGGTACATTTAAACCTGACAGAACAATTACAAGAGCAGAATTTTCGAAATTGATGAACAACGCATTACATACAGAAAAGGAAGCATCATTAAGCTTTACAGATGTTGGTAGCAAAGAATGGTTTTACAAGGAAGTTCAAAAATCTGTAGCTTCAGGTTTTTTCTCTGGCTACGAAAACAACACCTTCAGACCAAATAACCCAATAAAAAGAGAAGAGGTTGCAAAGGTTGTAAGCTCAGCCATTACAATTGGAGAGGCTGAAGGAGAAGACGCTACATTGCTGACTGATTACAGTACAATACAGGAATGGGCAAAATCTAGTGTTAATGCGGTCTACAACAAGGGATATATACTTGGTTACCCTGAAGGCGTATACCGTCCTGAAAAAGCATTGACCCGTGCAGAGGCTGTGAAAATTATTTATGAGATTATTGATAATGAAAATATAGAACGAGGATTTAATATTACAAATTATAACGAATCATATTCGAGCGCAGTTGTGGTCGGTGATTTATACATATTAGATTCAGTTGGTTCAGGGAATGTTTATCTTAAAAATGTAGTTGTGCTTGGTGACATAATAGTTTCTGCATCACAAGTCAATTCTATTGATCTTACAGATGTAAAGGCAAGAAATATCGTAGTAGTTGATAAAAACAACCCAGTAAAAATTGTTTGCAACGACAATGTTACAATTGCAAAGACACAACTCCCACCAGTTGCAATTGTTCAAAGGCTTGGAATCAACATAACCATCTAAAAGTTCTTAAGATACAACATGGGGGCCATTTACCCCTTTCAAAAGGATAAGCGAAGATTTCTCTTCGCCTATCCTTTTTTATTTTTAAACATCTTTGATTTAAAAAAGATGCAATCTGTGTCTTCTCTCATCTTGCTTTATCTTCCCACTTATGACTTTTATATCTTAATGTAAAAAATATACTTCTTACAACCCAATCAATAATCATAGCTATCCATACACCAAACATTCCAATATTCATATACTTCGAAATGACTACACCAAAACCAATCCTGACAATCCACATTGAACTTACTCCAACATTCATAGTAAAGCGAGCATCATTAGAAGCTCTCAATGTATTGGGAAGAGTAAATGATAGTGGCCATAAAAAGCATGAACTCACACCATGAAATATAAAGGCCTGACTCGCCATAGTCGCTGTTTCTTCAGACAAGTTATATATACTCAGTATTTTAGGGGTAGCAATTATTACTGCAATATTTGAAATAATCATAAAAACATAAGCATATTTAAGCAACTTTTTAGTATAATACCTGACTTGTTCATAATCACCTGCACCAACACACTGACTTACTACTGTTATCAATCCTAAACCAACAGACATTCCCGGAAGAATTTGAAAAGAAGACACTGAATTTGCAACTGCATTTGCAGTAATAGATGTAGTTCCAAAACCTGCAATAACGCTTAACAATAAAATTTTACCTAGTTGAAACATACTATTTTCAACACCATTTGGTATTCCTATCTTTAATATATCTTTGACTAAATTTTTATCATATTTATATTTAATTTTCTTTCTAATATGGATAATAAGTTCTTCCTTTCTAAGGAGTACAACAATAATGACAGCTGCAACAGCCCTTGATACTAATGTTGGAATTGCAACTCCCTCTACACCCATTCGAAATACATATATCAACAAAGCATTACCAATCACATTTATTGCATTCATGATAATAGATGTAACCATAGTTACTTTTGAATTACCCATTGATCTGAATAATGCAGCGCCACAGTTATATAATGCGATAAAAGGAATACTTGCAAAAACAATATTTATGTATGTATTGGAATAAACAGCAACATCATGCTCTATAGTTCCAAAAACAACATTTAAAATAAAGCCTTTGCCAATGTACATTAATGCCATTATAATAAGTGATACCAATGTTCCAAAAACAAGAAGTTGTTCACCTGCTCTACAAGCCATATCATTTTGTTTTCGACCAATATATTGACCAGCAATAACCGCACCACCTGTTGCTAAAGCAGCAAATACATTTATTAGTAAAATGATTATAGAGTCAACCAATGAAACAGCAGAAACTGCACTTTCCCCTACGCTAGCAACCATTATTGAATCAGCCATTCCTACAGCCACTGCAAGAAACTGTTCTATCATTAATGGTATTAATAACCTTATTAAATCTTTATTTGTAAATAGATAGTTTTTCTTAATTTCTTTTTCCATTTAAAATTCCTTTCAATAACATAAAAAAATCCTCCTAAGCAAAAACTTAGAACGAATATAATATATAATAAATTAAGTTTATCAACCATGTGTATTATAGACCCATTTGTCTCTATAAGTCAAATTCATTTTTTAAAAATATGCAGAAGACATCAGAAACGCTCTTGTGTCTTTGAATTAACTAAAACAGGTACTGTCACTTATGACAGTACCTGTTTACTTCATTTATTTTAATTTTAAATATTCCCTTGTATTATCAAACCCGTCATTGATGTAAATTGTTTGATAGTTATCCTTTATGCTTCCATCATCATCCTTTGTGCTGTCACTATAATCTCTGATATTTATTTCTAAGAAATAACCCATTTCTTTGAAATCCCTTAAAGGTTCATAATCGTAATTGCTTAATGCCATAAAAGAATTTTCAATATTGTAGTAATCTTCTTCGATATCCTTTATCAAGTATGGCCTTATTTTATCTATATCGATTAATTCCTCCGAATCTATTTCTCTGCCATCATTCCTTAATTTAACAGTGATAATATAATCGTTGTTTTTTACATATTTTTCATCATAAAGATAGTAATATTTGTTAATTTTAAATTCCTGAGAATTTAACAGCTCAGTTGCAATTACATCTTTCATTTTATTACCGGTACCATTATCTTTATTTATATTGTAATCTCTTATTATACGACTTCCATCTTTCATATAATATACAATCATAATATCATTTAAATAATATTCGCCATAGTTGTAATTTGGATCGGTAAGTATTTCTTTATGAATTCTTGTAATTTTTTCAATATTTCCCTCTTCAGTAAACAATACTACATTAAACTTTTCCTTAATTTCCGAAATATTCTCATCATTAATTTCATATGTTCCCGTTTCTGTTTCAATATGATCGTCTATTTCATTATAAATCCAACTGTTGTTTCCTATATATGCTATCTTAACCTCATCAGCATCAGGAACTGTGTTTTTGTACTGATTAGCAAATA
>JAQSYS010000281.1 GCA_029256005.1 Sedimentibacter sp. | reverse complement strand
TTTTTTTCATAATGCCTCCTTTTGCTTTAGTTTTTGTCTAAAACAATGTTTTATACATTATATATAAATTATAGAAATATATTCTGTCACATAATTTTGTCTTATGTTTAAAGTCTATCATAAATATAATAATTTTTCAAATAAGTTCAATGTAATATAGTTAATGATAACTCAAATTTTAAAAAAAAAGCTAAACCTATTTGTTGGCTTAGCCTTATATTATCTTTCTTCTCTGTAATAATTTACTCCACAGCTTTCTGGTTGGGAATTTTCCTTGGATTTTCTAATTGAAGTAATTACTAAAACCAATGCTGTTATAATGAATGGCAACATGTCATAAAATGCACTTGGAACCTCAATAATGGACTTTGGAAAATAATATTTTAAAACATTGAATGCTCCAAATATAAATGAACCAAAAATAGCTTTTGTTGGGCTCCATGAAGCAAAAATTACTAGAGCTACTGAAATCCATCCTAAACCATTAACACTGTTGCTCATCCATACTCCTCCATTAATGATCATGGAGCAATATGCTCCTCCTATGCCGCAGATACCTCCGCCTAAGAGCACATTTATATATTTAAGCTTGGTAACCTTAATTCCTGCTGCATCTGCTGCTGCTGGATTTTCACCTATTGCTCTCATGTTGAGACCAGCTTTTGTATGGTTAAGATAAACACCGCATATAACTGCTACAACAATTCCCAGATAAACAAATGGGTCATATTGAAACAGCAATTTCCCTAGTACAGGGATATCGCTTAAACCAGGTATATTTATATTACTTAACTGTTTTGTGATTTCTAAGGGAAGCTTTAAGGACGTAGTATTGGAATTTACTATCATGTATTCTCCCAAAAAATTTGAAATGCCGGTGCCAAAAATTGTTAGTGTAAGTCCTGTTACATTTTGGTCTGCCATAAATGTTACCGTTAAAACTGCATAGATTAAAGCACCTAACATACCTGCTAAAAATGCTGCAACCAATGCAATTAAAAGACTGTCACTTGCATATCCTGCCATAAAACCTGCACAGGCACCCATCATCATCATACCCTCTACACCTAGATTCAGGTGTCCTGATTTTTCGTTGAGAATTTCTCCCAATGTACCAAATAAAAGAGGAGTTCCGGCAAATACAGCTGCTACAATAAAATTCAAAAATAAGCTCATGCTTTGGCACCTCCTCTATGTCTTGATGATCCCATTACAAATTTATATCTTATAAAAAATTCACTTCCTAAAATAAAAAATAATATAATACCCTGCAACACTGCAGCTGAGTATGTTGACAAACCATATGTTGACTGCATTACACTACTTCCCTTTTCTAAGACACTGAAAAGAAATGAAACTAATAAAATTCCAATAGGATTTAAGTTGGCAAGCCATGCAACTATAATTGCAGTAAAACCTACACCTCCTGCCACAGAGGATGCCAACGTCATGTCAGAACCTGCTGATTGTATCACACCTGTTATCCCGCAAATACCTCCACTCAAAAGCATTGTTCTGATAACAACTTTCTTTACATTCATACCTGCGTATCTGGCTGTTGACTGACTTTCTCCAACAACACCTATTTCATATCCATGTTTAGTATAAATCATATATATGAATATCACAGCTACAAGAAACAATCCGATTATCCATCCAAATTGAATTCCCAGTATCTTGTCAAGCTGAGCATTAGCAGTAAACCTAGCTATTTTAGGAAATCCTGATGAACCTGGATCCTTCCAAGGACCATCTCGCAAATATGAAATAACATGCAAGGCAATATAATTTAACATTAAAGTAAATAGAGTTTCATTTGTATTAAACTTGGTTTTAAAGTATGCAGGAATTAATCCCCACAAACCTCCTCCGATAAATCCAGCCAAAAACATTGCCGCAAGAAGTATAAAATGTGGCCAGTTGCTGTGAAACAGTGCAAAATATGATGAAAAAACAGCACCCATTATTATCTGTCCTTCTGCTCCAATGTTCCAGAATCTCATTTTAAAAGCTAAAATAACGCCTAAGGAAGACATTAGCAGCGGTATCATAATTTTTATTGTTGCCTGAATAGCCATCTTACTTCTGAAAGCACCGGAAACAATAGTTCCATACAGCTCAAGTGGATTGTATCCAATAAATATTATAAATAATCCACCTGCTGCTAAAGCAAGAATAAAAGCAATAATTCTAAGATTCATTATTTCTATTTTAGAGCGTTCTGCTCTTTTAACAGTACGAATGAAAGGTTCTTTTGATTTCTTTCTTATGTTATTCATCCTGGTCAACCCCCTTTAAGCTCATTCCTGTCATCATAAGGCCTATTTCTTCCTTTGTAGTTTCCCTTGAATTTACTATACCCTTAACTTCACCGTGGCAAAGAACCATAATCCTGTCCGACAGTTCAAGAAGAACATCCAAGTCCTCGCCTATAAATAATATAGCTACTTCTTTTTTCTTTTGCTCATTCAACAAATCATAAATTAAGTATGATGAATTAATATCAAGCCCTCTTACTGGATAAGCAGTTATTAAAACATTTGGATTTGATTCTATTTCTCTTCCTAAAAGAACTTTTTGAACGTTTCCGCCTGACATCATTCTAACAGGCATATCTACATTTTGAGTTACTATATCTAATTTTGTTATCAAATTTTCCGAAAGCTCTCTTGAAGGCTTTTTATCAATAAAAAATCCTTTATTTTTCTTATATGACTTTAGCATTACATTTTCAACCATCCCCATTGAACCAACAAGACCCATTCCAAGCCTGTCTTCAGGAACAAAACTCATGCTTATGCCTAAATCAATTATTTCATCCGGCGTTTTTCCTATGATATTTTCCTTGTTGCAAAGAACTGCACCGCTTTTTATATCTATAAGACCTGCAATAGATTCACACAGCTCCTTTTGTCCGCTTCCAGCAATTCCGGCAACGCCTAATATTTCTCCTCTTTTTAGTTTAAAGTTAACATTTTTCAATGCAATGGTTCCGTCTTCATTTTCTACAGACAAATCAACCACATTTAATATTGTCTTTTTATTTAGCATTTCGGGGCGTTCTATTTTTAAACTGACTTTCTTGCCAACCATTAGCTCTGTCAGTTGATTTTCATTTGTTTTAGAAGTTTCAACAGTATCAATTAATTTGCCTTTTCGAAGTATTGCCACTCGGTCGCTTATTGACATTACTTCATTAAGCTTATGAGTTATAATTATTATTGCGCTTCCTTGTTCCTTCATTTT
>JAQSYS010000280.1 GCA_029256005.1 Sedimentibacter sp. | reverse complement strand
TCTCATTACCTCTCTAAATCTTTTTCCAAACTCCTTAAAAACTTCCTTTGCTTCATAGTTACCCGACACTGCCAGGTCGTAAAGTTGACTTACTTCTTTATGACGGTAAATTATATAAACACAATATGTATTTACATTTGTGCTTTAAGTAAATTATATGCTTATTTGTTTTTAATGTAAACATATTTTTAATTAAACTCGAAGTATGTAATTACATATTATAATATTTTAATAAAATATGTAATTACATTTTAGAGAGATGATTTGATTAATTAATGTAATAATTATAATCTTACTATTGCTTTCAATTTTGATTTCGGTTACCATAGACCTATAGGTTTTCTCAAAGCAAAGTAAGGAGGATAGATTTCGATGGTAATAAAAAAACAGTATCAATCTGATATTGAAATGATCATGGCCAAGCGTCATGACAACGGTGGTGATTATTGGACCACTCCCGACAGACGGCTAATAAAAGGAAGTCCATTTAATACCCTTAATTGCGCATTTTTGCTGTTAGAACTGGGAATGGACCGCACTGAACCTGTATTGAAGGAGACTGCCGACCTGATCTTAAGTTCATGGCGAGAAGACGGACGATTTAAGTTATCCCCACAAGGTGCAATATACCCTTGTCATACTATTAACGCCGCCAGAACTCTTTGTCATTTAGGATATGCTTCTGATAACAGGTTAGGGAGAACCTTTGATCATCTTTTGGAAATTCAGCACAGTGATGGCGGCTGGCGTTGTAATAAGTTCAGCTTCGGGAGAGGTCCGGAAACAGAGTTTTCAAATCCCGGCCCTACGCTTATAGCTTTAGATGCTTTCAGATTTACACATTTACTCAACACCAACGAATCTCTTGATAAAGCAGTAGATTTCTTGCTTGATCATTGGGAAACCCGTATACCTCTCGGTCCTTGCCACTATGGAATCGGCACCCTTTTTTTGCAAGTGGCGTATCCTTTCGTCAATTACAACCTTTTTTTCTATGTTTATGTTCTGTCTTTTTACAACAAGGCAAAGAAAGACCGGAGATTTCTCGAGGCGCTTGGGGTTTTACAATCTAAGTTAATAAATGGTAAGATTATAGTGGAACGTCCTAATCAGAAGTTAGAAGGGTTTGCCTTCTGCAAAAAAGGGGAACCAAGTGACTTGGGGACAGAGCGTTACCATGAAATATTAAAAAACCTTGAAAAAATATGAATGACAGCAGTTTATTAAACTGCTTTAATACTTTATATGAAAACTAAGGCACCAGGATATGCATTAAAATATCAAAGCCCCGTTCAGTATCGTACTGAACGAGGCTTTGGATAAGTTTGATTTTTGTCATTTTTGATATTACAAACCTCGCTAATAATAGTTTCAATTATGCTTGAATAAGTCTTCCATTCTTCACAATACCATATAAGTTTTAGCATACCTGTATCGGTAATTCTATAATAACGCCTGTATCTCTTCTCGACTTCAATATCATATGCCTCAAGACAATTTTTATTCTGAAGCCTTCTCAAAACCGAATAGATAGAAGAATCTGATATTTCAATTACCTGCCTCACATCCTGCGTTATCTTATAACCATATGTACCCTCTGCATTTTTAGATACAACAGCTAATACGATTGCATCTAGTAATTCAGAGTTTACTCCAAATACCATAATTCCTCCTGTCTGCGTATTTATACAATACACTTGAAAAGTATTCTATTTTTTATAATTTTCGTATCTAGGTTTCTTATGCTCTTTGCTATTCCACAACTCTCTCGCAACGTTTTCCCAATCTGCTGCATATGTATGACATTTTCCATAAAGCTTCTCCACAGTTTCCGGCGATTGTAAATCTGTAGATTTTGCACCAGTATCACTTACCATTTTCTCAAGTATATGGGGATTTTCAAGCATTGGGCACGGACGTAGATGGTTATTATTGAATGGCTGATTATCACGATAGGCCATGAACAATGGCTGTTTCAAAGCTTCTAATAAGCTTACTTCCTTAATGTTTGCACTGGAGTAATGAATAAACACACATGGTTCAACATCACCATTTGGATTTATGTGACAGTAATTTCTTCCGCCTGCTATACACCCACCTACAAATTCTCCATCATTTTGAAAATCCATAGCATAAATCTGCTTTCCACCTTCTGCACCTCTGATTTCTCTTACACGATGATACATATATTCTCTTTGTTCCTTGGTTGGAAGCAATTCAACTACTGCCTCATTTCCTACCGGCATATAATGAAAATACCAAGTATATCGACATCCTTTTTCAATAATTAAATCTAAAAATTCATCCGAGGTTACAGTTTCAACATTCTTACTTGTGTAGCATATAGAAGTTCCAAAAAGTTGTCCATTCTCACGTAAAAGCTGCATTGCATCCATAACTTTTTGGAATACTCCTGTCCCTCTTCTCAAATCATTTACCGCCTCAAATCCCTCAAGGCTGATTGATAATGACAAGTTACCGATTTGTCCCATTTTCTCACATAATTCCTTATCTACTAATGTTCCATTCGTAAATGCATGAAATTCACATTCATGATGTTTCTCGCATAAACGTATAATATCATCCTTACGTACCAAAGGCTCGCCACCTGTGAACATGTAGAAATAAATGCCTAGTTCTTTTCCTTGTGAAATCACTCGATCCATATCCTCGTATAAAAGATTTAATTTGTTTCCATATTCAGCTGCCCAGCAACCGGAACAATGCAGATTACACGCACTCGTTGGATCCATTAATATTACCCAAGGGATATTACATTGGTTAATATCTCGCATTTTTCTAATCGTTTTTGTTCCATGGAGTGCTGCTTCAAATCCAAGATTGAGTGCCGTCATCCTAATCACATTTGGATGCAATTCATCCATAATTCGATTTATATACTGCATCCATTTACCGTCTGGATTCTTGATTAATTTTCTAGTTCCTTCATAATTAGAATCAGAAAAGGTGTTCCCCATAAATTTCTCTGAAACGTCAATTAATTCTAAGAGACCCTTTTCCCTATCTTTATTTACATGATTCAATGTTTTATTAATTGCCAGAGCAAATAATCCTCTTGCAGTCTGATGTGTTAATGTTCCCATATTTATTATCTCCTTTTCTTGTGTTTAATAATTAATTATTCAAAATATAGTTTTACTTAATCCCTCTGCTATTTACACCAAATCTTCTGTCCCTGCTGTTATATGCAACGATAGCAGCATCAAAATCATCTGTTCCAAAATCCGGAAAATATTTCTCAA
>JAQSYS010000279.1 GCA_029256005.1 Sedimentibacter sp. | reverse complement strand
AAAGCAATACTTGAGCAAAACGGAGCAACAGCATTCCTTGTTTTAGACAAACAGGTATATGAAAAGGCTTCAACTTATGAAAAATATAAGAACCAGGGGCTTTTGAAGGAAGCTAAGACCTTGGCGGAGTTGGCAGAAATAATGAAAGTGGATGCAGCAACTTTAGAGTCAACAGTTGCTAAATACAATGAGGCTGTTAAAGCTAAATCAGATGCCGAGTTCGGAAGAACTTCATTGGAAGTAGAACTTATTACAGCACCATACTATACAGTTGAAATTTCTCCTGCTATACACCACACAATGGGCGGAGTTACTATAAATACAGAAGCACAAGTTATTAACAAATCAGGTGCAGCGGTTGAAGGTTTATTTGCAGCAGGTGAAGTTACAGGTGGAGTTCATGGCGGCAACAGAATCGGAGGAAATGCTGTAACTGATATTACAGTATTTGGAAGAATTGCAGGAGCAAGCGCAGCTGCTTTTGTGGGTAAATAATCCATCTATTTAAAACATGAGATTCTTTGGCTACGCCTCAGAATGACAATAGCACCGTTAAGGTGCTATTTTTATCCTCTGAGAGTAGCTATAAGGGCATTTGTATTTAATAATAAATTAATTCCATCTTCTATTGATTTAACCAATATAGTTGCTTCCCTCATCAATGAACCACACATACCTTCCTTTTCAAGCACAGCTACAGAAATAGATGCGGCTTCAAACATTTTCAAATCATTATATCCGTTTCCAAAGCAAATGGTTTTGTCTTTTCCAAGTTCTTCAACTGTTTTTAATTTATAGTCAGCGGCATTGTCTTTGGGGAAAGTCTTTAATGTTAAATTAAGCCCTTCACATTCCTTAGCTGCAGAACCATAGGTATCAGCAGTAAGAACATATACATCAGCCATATCACATAGAAGGGATATTTTTTCTCTTGTTGCTTCAGAGATTTTTCCGTTTACAGCAATTGTTCCGTTATAATCAAATATTATATTTTCTATATTATATGTGCATCTGCCTGGTACATTTATATTTATCACTTAATCACCTCGCTAATTTTTCATATACAATATATATTCTTTAGTTCGTGAATCAACAGGATTATTGAATATTTCATCAGGGTTTCCCATTTCAACCATGGTGCCTTCTTCCATATACATTACATAATCAGCAATTCTTTTAGCTTGGGCTAAATTATGCGTAACAATTATTATTGTATAGTCATTTTTCAACTCTAAGAGCATCTTTTCAATGTGTGAGGTGTTTTTTATATCTAAAGCAGAACAAGGCTCATCTAGCAATATTATTTCAGGATTTACCGTTAAACACCTTGCTATAACCAGACGTTGCTGTTGTCCACCGGATAATTTAGAAGCTTGCATGTTCAAATCAGATTTTACTTCTTCATATAAACATGCTTTCTTTAAATTCTCAACAACAATACTATTTAATTTTTCTTTATTTTTTTCTCCGTAATAAATTGGAGCGAAGGTCATATTTTTGTAAATTGAAAATGGAAACACAACAGGGGTTTGAAAGACCATTCCTATTGAATTTCTAAGCTTTTCAAGAGGCATATTCATAATGCTATTGTTATTCAATGAAATACTACCCGATATTTTTCCGCCATATTCTTCAACTGTCTTGTTTAGTGATTTTAAAAATGTTGATTTTCCACAGCCCGATGGTCCAATTATGGCAGTAATTTTATTTTTTTCAAATGTAACGTTAATGTTTTTTAAAATACTTTTCTTTCCATAATCTACACATAAGTCTTCAATCTTTAAAACAACTTCTCTCATTTACATATCCTCATAATTGCCAACAAGATGGCATATTAAATTAATTAAAAGCACAATAACAATTAAAACAAAGGCAGTACCATAAGCCATATCAACAGACAATCCTTCATTAACCAATATATATAAATGGTATGGCAGCGACATAAATGGATCTGTTAATTTTGAAGGAATTCCTGAAGAAATAACAGCCCCGGTAAACATTACAGGTGCTGTGGCTCCCATAGAAAAGGCTATACCTATACCCAGTGAGGTCATTATATATTTAAATGCGTTTGGAATAACAAGTCTAACTATTGTATAGCTTTTTGATATACCAAGACTCAAGGAGCAAATATACTGATCTTTTGAAGTTTCCTCCAAAGCCTTTTTAATCCTAATGGAAATAAAGGGTATAATCATGATAGTTAAGGTAATTGATGCACTTAAGAGGCTTTTATTAATTCCAAAGCCTACTATTAACAGTGAATATCCAAATAGCCCTATTACAACAGACGGAATTCCTGCTAAGCACTGCAATGCTTGTAAAATGTAAATTTTGATTGTTAGATTTTCACAATAAAATACTAAGTAAACAGCAGTACATAATCCTAATATTCCTCCAAGCAAGCCGGACAGCAGTCCTGATAGCAGAGATCCAACAATTGCAGGAAAGATTCCTCCTTCTGTTCCTAAGGGGACTCCTTTTGGTGAACTGAAAATAAATTCAGTCGAAATAACTTTAAATCCTTTATATAGTAAATATGAAAATATTCCTATAGTTACAATAAGTATTGTTAACCCCGATATTATGACCCAAAGCTTAAATAAATTGTCCTGAAATTTGTTTTTCATTAGAATCGCCTCGATCCTATTTTATTTATCTTGTGAGCAATAAGTTGAATAATCAATATAATTGCTATTAATATAAGTCCAGCTGCATATAACGCAGAATAATGAATACTTTTGTAAGTCGCTGTACCCATTTCAAGCGCAATTAAAGATGGAATGGTTTCAGCCCTTCCTAACAGCCTTGGTAAGATAGGTGAATTTCCTGTAACCATCATAACAGCCATTGTTTCGCCAACGGCTCTACTGAATGCTAAAAGCATATTGACAAAAATACTATTTGCTGCAAAAGGGAGTATTACTTTTCTCATTGTATACCACTTAGATACTCCAAGAGATTGAGAGGCAGCATAATATTTTGTTTTACCTTTTTCAAATGTTTCGGTACAGCCTGTAACTATGTATGGAAGAAGCATGACTGCTAGAAGAATTCCGCCTGCCAACACACTTTCCCCAGTAACCATATTTAAATTATTTTCTAAAAGTTTAACAAGAATTATCAAACCTACAAAACCAAAAATTACAGAAGGAACTCCAGCTATCATATCGATAAATGATAGTATTATTTTAGAGTATATCTTATTAAAATGAAAGCTTAAAAAGAACGCACAGCCCACTCCAAGTGGTGTTGCTATAAAAATGGATAAAAACGAAACATAAA
>JAQSYS010000278.1 GCA_029256005.1 Sedimentibacter sp. | reverse complement strand
GATGCAGAAAACAAAGAAACATTAGAAGCAGTTATTTTAGGAAGCAATACCAGATTTCAAAATATTAACAAATGGAGAGTATATCCTTCATTTATGATGTTGAAATTGAAAGACAATTCACAGGAGACATTAGACGAAGTAGCAAAATTTGCAAAGGAAAACTTATATGATATTCCTTACGGTTTAACAGTGGGTTTGACTGCTAAAAAAAATCCTGTTCCTGAAAATATAAAATCAACTCAGTGTTCGCATGTAGCATGGTATCCTTTTATGCAATATGGTTTTGATGTTGATTCTGATGGCTCTTGGTTGGTAACCCCAAAGGATATTGCTAACAGTGATTTGTTTGAAGTTGTTCAAATATACGGAGTAAATCCGGAGGATATCTGGCCATAGTGCTAAAAAATATAAGGTAATCATCATCATAATCTTCATAGTCATCATCATCTTCGTCGATTTCCATGTCACCGAATAATTCTTCTTCAACTGTTGATAAATCTTCATCTAACAAATCTAAGTACTCATTTACTTCATCTTGTTCTTCAACTATGTCGCACATACCATCTGCCATTTCTTCAATAACTTCAAGTAAAGCATTGAAAAGCTTGCCTTCTCTTGTGTCTGACTTAACATCCAATCCATCAGCCAGACCTCTTAAATAAGAAATTTTTTCATACAAAAAATCCATTTGTCTACCTCCTCTTATACTCTTGATAGATATTCACCAGTTCTGGTGTCAATCTTGACTTTATCACCTATTTCAACGAATAGTGGCACATTAATTTTTGCTCCAGTTTCAACAATTGCAGGCTTATTAGCACCTGTTGCTGTATCTCCCTTGAAGCCTGGTTCTGTTTCTGTTACTTCCAACTCAACAAAGTTTGGAGGTGTTACTTCAAATGGCTTACCTTCAAAGAATCTCATTTGTGCAAATTCATTTTCTTTGATGAACATTATAGCTTCTTCAACCTGATCATGGTTTAAAGGAATTTGTTCAAATGATTCAGGGTCCATGAAATAATACAATTCTCCATCATTATATAAGTATTGCATATCCTTTGTTTCTATTCTAGCCAGTGGGAACTTCTCTGAAGGGTTGAAAGTTTCCTCTCTGATTGCTCCAGATACGATGTTTTTTAATTTAGATCTAACGAAAGCTGCTCCTTTACCTGGTTTAACATGTTGGAAGTCTATTATTTGCCATAATCCATTATTCCAAGATATTGTAATACCCTTTTTAAAATCACTTGCTGTAATCATTAAATTGTCTCCTCCTTATGTATATTATAACCAGCTGATTGCTGCTTATTCTAATATTATTGTTCTTCCTGTTGCGGGAACAATGGTAACACTTTTAATTTCATTTGTTTTAGTGTCAGTAATGCTGAAAGTACCGGGATGAACAGGGGTTCCTTCAATATTGAAGTACAACGCTCCCATTCCTGTATAATCAATCATGTATCTATCTTTGAACGAGACAGTTTTTACGATTTTATTTTCATCCACTTTCATGTAATATTTTCTTTCAATGACGTTAAATGTAATCTGATATCTAGGCGTTGGATATTTCATAGCTTCCATTTGTATGAATCTAACATCAGCCAAAAATTCTTCTGCTTTTTTATCAATATACCCAAAATCTGTAGTTATTTTAGGCACACTTATTGCTAATATAATCGCTATTAAAGAAAACACAGTAACTATTTCAATAAGAGTAAAACCATCATTTTTCACGGATATCCCTCTAGGATTTAATTACCTATCCCATTTTATAAATTAATTCAATATTTGTCAATGTTTTAATTTATTTAAAGTGTTATATTTTCAAAAAATGTCTTTTTTTAACTGTTTCTCATATAGATAATTTGTTTTGCAGTATATTCCTGCCCGTTTTCCAACAAGCATATTGTCAACACCAAAGCATTTGATTGTTCAAAAGTCGTACCAGAAGGATAAGGAGAAGCTTTTAGTTCTTTTATATATGTACCCAGCTCTGTATCAGCTGAATCATATGAATTGCAGTTACCATAATAAATTTTATTGTTTCTTATCTCAAAAGTATAACAATTGTTGTTGTTTGTACCGTATCGCAATGAAATTTTTGTAATGCTGTATTCGCGTGTACCATTCATAACATCCTTTGTACCATTTTTTATAACTTCAACATTTTTTGATTCCATTATTTTGTTAGAAACAAAATTCATAATATATTGTGAATGAAATTGCAATTCAGCATCAGTTCTTAAGACATCAAAATTATTTATATTAATAATCAAAAAAAGTATTACAGAGGATACAATAATGCTCATAAAACCAATTGTAATTATAATCTCAATTAAAGTAAACCCTTTATTTCTTTTCATAAATCCCCCATCATAAATCAAATCTTCCAAAACAAATTAGTGAAAAATAATTTATTGTCCCAGCTTGTGTATCATTATAATCAGGTATTAATATAATAATATCTGCTGCTGAACTTTTTTCTATACCGCTTTCAGACAAATATTTTGATTTAACTTTCACTGTCAATTCATCATTAACAAACATTAATCTACTAATATTAACCACCTCAGTATGGGGGTTATCACTATTAAGAGTTCGATTTATTATGTAACTTAATATGTACAATTTATAATTATCGATAAACATATGTGAAGCACCGCTATAATCTTCAGGGTTCTGTTCCAAATATTCATCGGCTTTTTCAACAGAATCCTCAGAAGCCTCACATATTAAATCAAATATCCTTAGATAAGCTCTGTTTAATCCATCTTCAGCCATATAAAATGCTTTTTTAATTTCACTGTTAGCTTGCTTTATTTTGTAATGATTCATTGATATGTTCAATATAGACATGCCCAGCACTGTAATTAATGCAATTATTATTACCACAAGAATCAGGGTTGACCCTCTATTAGCCAGAATATTTCTTTTCATTTAATTGATTATCTTGCTGCTATTTATTGAACAAATTACTTCGCTTCCGTCAAAGATAGATACTTCAATTGAATATAAATGACTTCGCTCGCTTTGTATCCTTATTTGAGCACCAAACTCATCAGCAGTTTGAACAACAGTTTTTTCATAAGCCCCCATATCTGAATTAAAAACATAATTACCAAAATCTAATTCTTCAGATGCCTTAAATTCTTCAATATATTTTTGAGCAGTTAGTACTGACTTCAGTTCCAAACTGCTTTCACTGTTAATTTGCGCAGCAAACACAAACATTGACATAAGAGGTGTTATTACAAGACCGATTACAGCAAGGGAAATTATCACTTCTATTAATGTTAATCCTTTGTTCATAATACCCCTCCCTTCATTTATTCATTCATGCTAAACGAATAAAAATTTAAATCCGTTGCTGCAGAGATTGTACTGTCATCCCACTTAATAATTCTCATATTGGTTATAGCTATATCCACTCTATCATTTTTTAAATCATCAATAAATTTAATTAAATTTTCATAGCTGCATTTGAACTCGATTGATACTTTCATAACTCTTATATCATTGTTCTCATCATTCTCCATATCTTCCTGCTCATAACCATCTTGTTCCTCAGAAAAAACTAAATTGCTGATGTTTATACCATTCTTTATACAATGATTATTAATAATGTTTATAATCTGTTCCTGAAGTAGATTGTTGTAATCTTTATGAGTTTCAATTTGTTTTAAAAGATCATTTTTTCTTTCCTCAT
>JAQSYS010000277.1 GCA_029256005.1 Sedimentibacter sp. | reverse complement strand
TTTGATTTAACAAAACTGTGCTTTGAAGGACCTAACGAAGATTTGAGCATAACTAAAATAACACAACCGGCTTTACTTACTGTATGTATGGCAATTTTCGAGGTTATAAAAAGAAAAACAAACACAAATTCCGTAGTAATGGCAGGATTGAGTCTTGGTGAGTATTCAGCACTGACAGCAGCAGATGCAATAGATTTTGAAACTGCGGTTAAGCTTGTATACAACAGAGGAAACTACATGCAAAATGCTGTTCCGGTAGGTGAAGGTGGTATGCTTGCACTTATGGGCTGTTCAGATGAAGATGCAATCCGTTTTTGTAACACTGTAACAGAAAGATACGGACTACTTGAACCGGCAAACTTTAACTGCCCAGGACAAATAGTTGTTGGCGGAAAACTAGAAGCAATTGAAAGAGCTTTGCAGGAAACAAAGGAATTCAACATAAAAAGAGCAGTTAAACTTCAGGTAAGCGCACCATTTCATACTTCCATGCTTAAGTCAGCGGGAATTAGACTAAGGGAAGATTTAGGGAAAGTTAAATTTAAGAATCCTATTTGTAATGTTATATCAAATGTTGATACTGAATATTACCAAAATGATGAAGCAATTGCTGATAAGTTGGAAAAGCAGGTTTATAACCCTGTTCAATGGGAAGCCTGCGTAAGAAAGATGATAGCAGATGGAGTTACTACATTTGTTGAAGTAGGACCTGGTAAGACATTATCGAGCTTTATAAAGAAAATTGATAAAAATGTAAAAGCAATAAATATAGACAGCATTTCCTCTCTAGATGAATTTCTACAAATGTCTTACGCTTAACATATATGTTAAGCGTTACATTTGTGAGGAAATGTTTAAAATTTAATGGCAATATTGCTGGAAAGGGGATTTATGAAGACTGCAATAATAACAGGAGCTTCAAAGGGCATCGGTGCATTCATTGCCTCAAGGCTTAATGAGCTGGGCTATAATTTGGTTTTAAATTATAGAAGCAATACTGCATCCATGGAAGAGCTGATAAACAGCTTTACAAACAAGGAAACAAAAAATGTCATTGTTCAATGTGATATATCAAGCTATGATGATGCAAAAAAACTTATAGAAGAAGCATATGAAAATTTTGGATCAGTTGATGTTTTGGTAAACAATGCGGGAATAACAAAGGATAATCTTCTTCCTTTGATGAGTGAAGAAGAATTTGATATGGTAATAGATACAAATTTAAAAGGAACATTTAATTGCTGCAAGCACATTGCAAAGAGAATGTTGAAGCAAAAACACGGAAGAATTATTAATATATCTTCAGTTGTAGGACTTGCAGGCAATGCGGGTCAGGTAAATTATTCTGCATCTAAGGCAGGAGTCATAGGCATGACTAAATCTATGGCAAGAGAGCTAGGAAAGAAAAATATTCTGGTAAATGCTGTAGCACCTGGATTTATTCAAACTGAAATGACGGACAAAATTCCTGAAGATATAAAAGCAGAAATGATGAAAAACATACCCCTGCAAAGGCTTGGACAGCCAAGTGATATTGCAGATGCAGTAGAATTTTTGATTTCAGATAAGGCGTCATACATAACTGGGCAGGTATTGTCAGTTAATGGCGGCTACTATATGTAGGAGGAGTTATGAAAAGAAGAGTTGTAATAACAGGAATAGGTGTTGTAAGCCCAATCGGCACAGGCACTGAATTTTGGGAAAATGTAAAAAAAGGAAAATGTGGAATCAGCCCTATAGAATCATTTGATACAACTGATTTCAATGTTAAGCTAGCAGCAGAAATTAAGGATTTTGATCCAACAGTTTATATTGAAAAAAAGGAAACTAAAAGAATGGACAGATATAGTCAGTTAGCTATTGCTGCTGCTGATATTGCTGTAAAGGATTCAGGTTTAGATACAGAAAAGGTTGACAGCCATAGATTTGGTTGCGTAATTGGAAGTGCAGTTGGCGGAATTCACACAATTGAGGCTGAGCATGAGAAACTTTTAACTAAAGGACCTGGAAAGGTTTCAACATTTTTTATTCCAATGATGCTTTCAAACATGGCATCAGGATTAGTTGCTATAAAATATAAGGCTAAAAATATAAATTATTCCACAGTTACAGCATGTGCTACAGGTGCTAATGCAATTGGGGAATCTTATAAAAGAATTCAAGACGGAATATGCGATGTAATGCTTGCAGGCGGTTCTGAAGCTGCTATAACTCCATGCTCAATAGCTGGATTTGCTGCATTGACTACACTATCGACAACTACTGATGTGAATAGAGCATCAATACCTTTTGATCAGGAAAGAAGCGGTTTTGTAATGGGTGAAGGAGCAGGTGTTATGGTATTGGAAGACTATGACCACGCTGTTAACAGAGGTGCTAATATCTATGCTGAAGTAGTTGGATATGGCGCAACTTGTGATGCATATCATATGACATCTCCAGATCCAAGTTCAGAAGGACAATCCGGCTCTATGTTAAATGCAATTGAAGATGCAGGTATAAGACCAGAAGAAATAAGCTATATCAATGCTCATGGAACTAGCACAAAATATAATGATAAATTTGAAACTCAAGCAATTAAAAATATATTTAAAGAATATGCAAATGAATTGCTTATAAGCTCAACTAAATCAATGACAGGTCACCTTTTGGGTGCTGCAGGCGCTGTAGAAGCTATTGTGTGTGCAAAATCGCTTCAGGACTCATTTATTCCTGCAACTATAAATCATTTGGTTACAGACCCTGATTTAGGCTTAAACTTCGTTCCTAATGTAGGTGTTGAAAAAGAATACAATTATGCGCTATCTAATGCTTTTGGATTTGGTGGACATAATGCTACATTGGTATTGAAAAAATACGAAGGTAAATAAGAGGTTTTTATGATTTTAAACTCAAGTGATATTCAAAAAATAATTCCTCATAGATATCCAATGCTTTTAATAGATAAAATTGTGGAGCTTCAGGAAGGTGAATTGGCTGTGGGCATAAAGAATGTAACTTTTAATGAGCCATTTTTTCAGGGACATTTCCCGGGAAACCCAGTTATGCCTGGAGTCTTGATTATTGAGGCACTAGCCCAGACAGGAGCAGTAGCTATTTTATCTCTTGATAAATTTAAAAACAAGACTGTTTATTTTGGTGGAATTAAAGAAGCCAAATTCAAAAAAAAGGTTTGTCCCGGTGACACGTTAAGGCTTGTTACTAAAATTACGAAATTAAAGGGCAGTTTTGGTATAGGTAGTGCTATAGCCTATGTAGATGATGAAATAGCTGCAGAAGCAGAGCTTATATTTGCTGTCGGTTAA
>JAQSYS010000276.1 GCA_029256005.1 Sedimentibacter sp. | reverse complement strand
AACAAATATGTTAAGTAGATATTGTTTAGTTTCACTGTCAATGAAATTGAAATTAACTGAAACAGCTTCATCAATAACCGCTTCAAAATGTCTTTTTACTTCTTTTTCAACTGTAGGATTCTCTGTTAAAAAAATAATATTTTTCTCAGTAGCTTTTATAAATTCATCTCTGTCAATTATTTCTCCTACATTCATGTCAATATGATTTTTACAATCATTTAAGAATAAGTTTATTGTATTTTCTATATTGTTTTTATTGAGTTCCTCAATAAGTTTAGTTTCTATATATTTGATTTCTTCCTCTGAAATACCTGCAAATAACTCTTTAAATTCAGATTTCATGAATTCATTTATTAAGAAATGAACATAAGTTGAAATTGTCTTCTCAATGTGCAATTTGTTACTTTCAAGATTAAAGCTGAGTTCGTTAGAAAATGCACTGATTTCTTTGTTGTATTTATTTAATAATCCTTGGAGTTCATCTGCATAAAATAGCTTTAATATGCTTGAAATTTTAATATTTTCTGTTTTTGACAACATATCATTGGTAGCAATGTATAATTTGTTTTTAATTTTTTGTGAATTATCAATGCTGAAGTATGAGTCTAGTAGCTCATTAAGCTGTAATTTATTTAACCCTGTGTACAACACTTCAGCTTTAGCTTTATAAAGTTTTTCTTGAAGAAGGATGTTTGCTATGCTGTTAAGCTCAAGCTTTTTATCCTCAAGAAATTTTGGTATTTTATCCATAATAATTTTAGTGAGTAGTTCATCAACTATTTCATCACCGCCCATAAGCGAGTACATGCTTTTTTCAATAAAACCAAGGTTATTTTTTATTTCAGACTGTACCATCAATGATACTTTTAATTTGCTGTCTTTGATATTTTTTGTAACAGCAAGAATCACTTTTTCAAGCATTCCAGGTATTTGTGAATCAACATAATTTTTCAACTTTCCATCGAATAATTCTTCAAAGTTTTTGTTTCTGTCAATATATTTATTAATCAAATCAACAACTTTTCGCGTAATTTTATCTCTTGAATCCTTTGATAAAACTAAGCTGCTTGTTTTATCTGCTATAACATGAGCAATCTCTTCCTTTTTTCCAGAAGGTATTAATTCATTTACTGTTTTGTTTATATAGTTTTGATATTTATCTCTGTTATTTAAAATAAAATTTATACTTTCTTTTTCTGATAGCATCATGCTTAACTTTTTGAATAAATTTTCTTCGTTTTCATTCAAATAATTCTTAACAAAATCCCCTGAAAACTTGCTCTCTAATGCAGAGTCAGAGCTAATTAATGAATAAATGTCGTTGCTGATTCCACTGTCTTGTATTTTTCCTGTTAATAAAGAACTTGCTTTATTTATTGCGTTGTCATTTATTAAAGACGAAGCTTTTATACAGCCTACTTTACTGTGAAGATAAATAGCTATATTGCCTGATTTTTCTGATAATTTAGTTATTAAAAATGAATAGATACTTCTTGCAGTACTTTGCTTGTTGTTATCCAATAAATTGCTAAGTGTTTTATAGTCGTTGTAAGCAATTGTCTTAGTGAAGGAAGCTTTTATCTTGTCTTTGTATTTATCAAATAACTCATTTATACTTTTTTTGCTCAACAAGCTGTTGTCTATAAAATGGGCTGTATTTTTAGCAAAAGTTTTTTTGTTTTTAATTATGTAACCAAGGGAAAAGTTCCTCAGAAAAGGTATTTTTGAAAATAACTTAATTTCCCTATAAGGTTTGAATATCATGTTGATGGCAACCACGTTTGTAACATAACCGACTAATGCATATACAAACATATTTGCAATGTTAATTTCAGAAGGATTGATTGCTTTATTTTGAAATGCTGCTAATATTAACCCTGCCACAACTCCAAGAACGCCGCCAAAGAACATGATTGGTTTAAGCTCTCTCCCAATGAAGTCATTAGCCAAATCAACAAGTTCGTCATCATCTAGCTTATTTAAATTATCTGAAACAATAGCCTTGATTGAACCGCTTAATATGGCATCTGCATTTTTAACTGCAAAGTTACGGAGAGATTCAGAGCTGTTTTTTGCTAAATTATCAATTGAATTCAATTTATCAAGTGCAGTCGATAAACTCAAATCCTTTAGTTCTGTTGCAGCACTATTGTAATTTTTATATACTTCATCATTTAATTGACTAGTCAAATCATGATTAATAGACAATGATGAATAAGCTTCTGACAATGTTGCAATTTGATTATGTATCCATTCATTAATTGAATTTTCGTTAGATGTTACTTTGCTTGAAATAAATTTTTTAAGCTTAGAAGCATAATTATTAGCGGTATCATCATCAACCAAATCTTTTAATTCCTTGGATAGCATATTTGTAATGTATTCAGATGATTTGCCGGCAACATATTTCTTTGCGGCTTCGGAAGCAGCAAGGGACTTTAACCAATTTATAATGGTTGTATTAAATTCGTCATTCAAATTAATAGTAGGTAGTAATTTTTTTAGTTCAATTTCGGAAACATAGCCGGTTGTTTTATTGATTATTGATTCTGAATTTTTGTTTATATAATTTACAATGAATTTTTTTGTATTTTCAGTTGTGATATAATTACTTTCTGCTTCAAGAATTATCTCTCTAACAGTAACTTTGCTTAAAATCTCAATTAATTTATTGCTTAAATTTTGGCTTAATTTTTCAGGTTCAGAAACTTTTTTAACATAAGCAATAATTTTGTCAACTATGCTGAATTTTTTGCTCAGACTGTTGAAATAAGTATTTTTAATTAAAGATAACAACTTTGCCTTTAAACCGTCTGATTCCTTTATAACTTCATCAATTGATTCTTCAATTAGTTTATCAATAAGATTGCTGTTTAATTTAATCCAATCAACAACACTTTCAGTTACAGATGGAATATTTTTAATTAAATAAAGCTTTAAATTCTCTTCAAATGAAGAATCTAAGAGTTCAAATATCGATTTATTACATTCTTTACCGTAGGAAAACAAAGATTCCATCAAGCTGTTGATTAGTTGGTCTCCTTTTTCAGAATTTATATAATTAAGCAAATTATCACTTATGATTTTTATAGTATTTATGTCTAAATTTATAACTTCTTTGACCTTTTTGCTGCTTATAATTTCAACTGCGGAGTTTATAGCCTTATTTAAGTTAATAGAATTCAATAGTTCTACTATTTTATCATTATCACTTTCTGATATCAGTTGTGTTAAAATATCAACTGCATTTTTAATAATAATATTGCAACTGCTACTATCTAAAATGCTATTTAGAACCAAGTTGTCATTGCTT
>JAQSYS010000275.1 GCA_029256005.1 Sedimentibacter sp. | reverse complement strand
TCGATTCAATTTAATCTTTACTTATTACGTTGATTATAATAAAATGTAAAAGTAAAGTATGTAACATTTGTTACTAATAGGAGTTTATATGAAAGAAATCACTAAAGTAATTAAAGACAACCAATTGTTTGATAATATGAATGAAGATGAAATTGGAAAAGTGCTTAAATGCGGTAATGCTTTTGTTGCTGAATATAAGGATAATCAGACTATATTTCAAAAGGATGACACTATTAGAAAGCTCGGAATAGTTCTAGAAGGACAATTTAATCTTGTGTCTCAGAAATATAATGGAACAAGAGTTATAATTACAACATTAGAACAAAACGACCTTTTTGGCGAAGCCTTGGCATTTTCTTCAACCAAGGAAACGCCATATGACTTGGTTAGCACAGGAAACAGCAAGGCCTTAATTATACCTTACGACATATTTTTCAACTTATGTCAAGATGTATGCGGATTCCATAAAACTTTAATTAACAATATGCTTGCAATTTTATCAGATAAAATTGTTATGCTCAATAATAAAATGCACATTTTGAATGCTGAAACCCTTAAGGGCAGAATAGCGGTATACCTATTGGCACTTCATAAAAAGACGAATTCTATGATATTTGATATGCCTATGAAAAGACAGGAGTTGGCGGATTTTTTAAATGTAAAAAGACCATCCCTGTCAAGGGAGCTTTCTAATATGCAACAAGAAAATATTATTGATGTATATCGTTCAACTGTGAAAATATTGGATTTGGAATGTCTAAAAGAGTTAGCAGATTAAATTGAAGCTTATTTTTATAAATTATTGTAGGAAAGGACAATTTGTGATAAAATTGTATGAAAATATATTAATAAATTCTTATTTATAAATGAGTTTTGCAATTGAGTTTAAATACAACAATAATAATGAAGAATCATCAGCATGTAGTTAAATACATGGTAATAAGGGGAGTATCCATGAATATTAATTTTATACATACATCAGATATACATTTAGGCAAGAAATTTGATATTAAAAATTTCAGTTTAAAAGAAAGAGAAAAAAGAAGACAGGAAATTTGGGATACTTTTGATGAAATAATCAGGTTAGCAAGGATTGAAAAGATGAAATACTTGTTTATTGCTGGAGATTTAACTGAAAGCGAGTATTTAAATTTCAAGAGCCTTAAAAATATAGCATTAAAATTCAAATCAATTCCAGACACAAGAATTATAATTGCATGTGGAAGCAATGATCCATACAATATTAACAGCATGTATGAATATATCGATTGGCCACAAAATGTTTATATTATAAAAAGTACAGATTCAGTGGAAAAATTAAATTTTCAGGACGATAACATCTGTATAAGTGCAATGAGCTGGGATAGTCATGAATTTAATAAAAAAACTCAAGCTATTTATGATATTTCTATTGATGAAAGCAAAATTAATGTGCTTTTGCTTTATTGTGATGTTAATTCAGAATCAACTATGCTTCCTGTTAATATTGATATAATAAAAAATAAATTTGACTATTGCGCACTTGGAGGCAGACACAACTACGAGAGCCCAACAAACAATTCTGCATATTCTGGAAGTCCGGAGCCATTGTCATTTAAAGAAATTGGTGAGCATGGAATTATTATGGGTCAGCTGGAGAAAAAGAATACCATCTATAAATTTCAGGCAATGTCAAAAAGAAAATTTGTGACCCGCCACATCAACATGGAAATTGATCATAGCTTTAATAAAATACTTGATTTGATCAAATTTTCAGGTGATACATTTTCTAACATTAAGGACTATGTAAGGATTAATCTCACTGGCACAGTAAATACAGATGTATCCATGGATGAAGTTGAGAATGAAGCAAAGCAGTTTTTTTATTACATTGAATTTGAAGAGGATTATGTTTATAAAAATTCAGAAGATAAATTATATGACCACAATGAATTTAATATAATTGAGAGCTACAAGCTACAATTTGAAAATCATCAGGATAAACTTGAGCAACAGGCATTTAAGTTGGGTCTTGAGGTTCTCAGGAAGGAAAAGGTGGTAAAATAATATGTATATAAATAAATTGCATTTGAGAGCCTTTGGTAAGTTTTTATACAAAAGATTGTTCCTTGAAAATAATTTCAATATAATATATGGAGAAAATGAAGCGGGTAAAAGTACGGTGCATAATTTCATTGAAGCTGTGTTATATGGTTTTGATGAAGATGAAGATGGAAATACTAGGTATAACAAATATAAACCATGGAACAGTAATTTATACAAGGGATCTGCTAATATAAAGGATTCCATTGGTGAAAAATATAGTGTCACAAAGGATTTTTTGCTGAATTCTTCACAGGTTTTCAAAAAACAAGACGATGAATCAGAGATGTATGAAACTGATATAGACTGTCCCGGCGAATACTTTTTTAATATGAATAAAGTTTCTTTCAGCAATACTATTAGTGTAAGGCAGCTAGGGAATAAAACAGAAAAGGAACTTGCTGATGAGCTGAAAAATAAGATAATTAATTTGAGCAGGACCAGGGATGAGGAAATTTCTATTGATAGAATACTTCAAAGGTTAAACAGCATCAAGGAAGAAGCAGGAGATGAGAACAATAATAAAACACTTCTTGGACAATATTCCTTGCGATTATCAGAATTGAAGGTTTCAAGAGAAAACTCTGTTAACTCAATGAGACAGGTTATGTTTCTTGCTATGGAAATGAAAAAGCTAAAGAATAAAATCAGAGAATTAGATTATCGAATGGGAGAACTTAGCAAGGAAATCAGAGATTATGAGCTTTCATTAGATAAGGAAAAATTTTTAAGAGCAGAACCTATAAAAAAAGAAATTGATGAAATTATCGAAAAGCTTAATAGTTTCTCAAAAGAAAATCTAAAGGAATATTCGGACAGTGATTACAAGGAAGCACTTAATATTGAAACTTCTTTAACTTCTATGTACAGTCAAAAGCGTGGTCTTGAAAAAGATAGGGAAGAAAAAGAAGTGGAATTAGAAATGTTATTATCAGACATATCAATTAAAATCACAGAACAATTTAATATTGACAAGCTAAATATGGATTTCAGCAAGTATAAAAATAATATTGAAAGTATTAATGACTTAAATGTGAAGATAAGTTCAGGGAAAGAAAGTATAAACAATATAAAAATACAAGAAATTAATAATTTCCTTGACAACTATCAAAGAGTTGAGAATATAAACAGGAAAATCGATATTAATAATGTTTTTCTTGATAATGACAACTATGAAAAAATGAAAAAATACAGATCAACGCGAATCAGTACTGTCATTTTATTGTTTTTATTAGCTTCTTCGTTG
>JAQSYS010000274.1 GCA_029256005.1 Sedimentibacter sp. | reverse complement strand
GTTAATTCCTTTAAAGGAAGCATTTCAATGCTTTTTTCTTCAGAAGCTTTAGCTGCTTTTTTCAAATCAAGTTCATATTCAACCGGTATACAGAAAACATAAAGCACCTTGCTGTGTCCAACTGCTACAAGAGTTTTAAAAACAGCTTCCGGATTTTGTCCTGTTTTGTGAGCAACTGAAACTCCGTCTATGTGTCCGTCCTCGCATTCATAAGTCATGTAATCATATTCTAAATTCATAGAATCCAATATTCTCATAGCATTTGTTTTGTTAAACTTTTTCAAAGTACCACCTCACTAAAATAAATTGACATAAATCTGATACGCAACAAATATATTAAATAATAGCGCCAGCCCTGTTATCGCAACAAAAATGGGTTTCCTCGTCTTGTGGTGAAACAGTATCATTGCAGCAATACTTCCAAAAACTCCTCCTAAAAAGCTTGTTGTATGCAAGGTTTTTTCCTGTATTCTCCAACGTTCTTTTTTAGCTTTTTCTTTATCGATAAAAAATAACACAAATGATACTATATTTATAAATCCGAGGTAAATTAAAATATATTTTATATTATCCATTTTTTCTCACTATTAGCTTATTTATTTTCTTTCCTTCACTCACAAAGCGTTCTTCATATTCAGTCATAACATTGCCTTCCAGATTAGGACTATTGTGCAAATCTCTTGTAATCGTTAAAAAATCCCAATTGTCTTTTTTAAATTCTTCTACAGAATATTCAAACAGGTCATTATTATCAGTCTTCATATGGATTTCTCCGTTATTAGTAAGCACTAGTCTATAAACATCCAGAAAGCTTTTATGTGTTAACCTTCTCTTATAATGGGAAGGTTTCGGCCATGGATCAGAGAAGTTCAAATAAATTCTTTCAATTGAATTTGGTTCAAATACATCTTTTAATATATCACCATTTGAGTAAACTACAAAATAATTTAGCGGGTCATTTTCAAAAACTGACTTAGCGCATCTATAGGCAACCTTGACACTTTTTTCAAATCCAAAGTAATTGATATTTGGATTTTTTATTGCAGTTTCTCTTAGGAACTTACCCTTACCGCAGCCTAATTCAACATGTATTGGATTATTGTTTTTAAACGCCAAGTTTAATTTATATCCTGTTTTTTCCGGTTCAGTGATTGCCTTTTCGCAATCCTTCAAATACTGGTACTGACCGGGAATGTATCTTAATCTCATTTTTTCTCCTTATGACAATAGACTTAATCGTAATTTTAAAGTATGGTCTATCCTCAACTGAATTTTACATTATTTTATTATATTTAACAATAATAATTTTATCGGAAAAGTTATCTATTGCATAAAACTGCTAAACCAAGTAGAATATAACTAATAAAAGATAAGAGGTGTATTATGGATTTTTTATTTAATTTAACAGGTCCAACATTATATATTATAATTTTTTGCGCAAAAATAATTGAAGTTTCAGTTTCAACTATAAGGTTAGTTTTAATAAACAAAGGTGAAAGAGTTAAGGGTGCAATTTTAGGATTAATTGAAATAATGATATGGCTTATAGTAGTAAGCTCTGTTTTAAACAATATTACTGAAGATCCGATAAAGGTGTTTGTTTATGCCATAGCCTTTGCAATGGGCAATTTTATTGGAGTAACTATAGAATCAAAGATTGCTGTAGGGCTTGCATCCATTCAGGTAGTTGTGGGTGAAGAGACAGGTGAAATACTTGCTGAGATTCTTCGTGATGAAAGCTATGGTGTAACAATCATTGACGGTAGAGGAAGAGATGACAGCAAGAAGATTCTATTATTCATTCAACTTAAACGAAAGAAAATTCCTGAAGTCGTAAAATTAATAAAACAAACTGATCCAAATGCTTATATGACAGTAAATGATATAAAATCCATGCTAGGTGGATATTTAAAATAAAATATATAGGGCGCATAAGCGCCCTTATTTATTTTGTCCTTTATACTATTATTGCACAAAAGCATTGTATATTGCTTTTATTGCATTTTCAAAATCTTTGTCATCTATTCCAACAATAATATTTATTTCGCTTGAACCCTGATCAATCATACGTATGTTAATATTGTTTTCTCCCAATGCAGTAAATAGCTTTGCAGAAATACCCGGTCTGTAAGCCATTTTTATACCAACGGTAGTTATTAAGCTTAAGTTTTTACTTACAGTTACTGCTTGGGCATTGCATTTAATTTTTAATTCTTCAGCTACTTCATGTGATATTTTTTCCACACTTTCTGAAGGGAGAATAATAGAGAAGCTGTCGATACCAGATGGTATATGATCAATACTTATTCCTCTGTTCTCAAAAACCTCCAAAGCCTTTCTAATTACTCCAACCTCATTTGCCATATGTTCCTTATGAACATAGAATATACAGAAATTCTTTTTTCCTGCAATTCCTGTGATTACACTATCATTTCCGTTACTCTTAAACTTTTCTTCATCACTTATAATCAACGTTCCTGGATTATCAGGTTCATTTGTATTTCTTATATTAATTGGTATTCCTGCCTGTCTTGCAGGAAATACTGCTTCCTCATGTAGAACTGAAGCTCCCATATAAGAAAGTTCTCTAAGCTCCTGATAAGTTATCTTCTTTATTTGCCTAGGATTATTTACAATCCTCGGATCAGCCATAAGAAAACCTGAAACATCAGTCCAGTTTTCATATATGTCTGCCCCAGCTGCTGCAGCAATAATGGAACCAGTTATGTCTGAGCCTCCGCGTGAAAATGTCTTGATGCTTCCATCGGAATATGAACCATAAAATCCCGGAATTATTGCCTTTTTTGTTTTACTAAATACTTCAGCCAGTTTTTCATTAGTCTTAACTTTATTAATAGTTCCGTCATAGTTGAAGAATATAACATCTTTTGCATCAATAAAATCACACTTAAGATAATCAGAAAGCAACAACGCGCTTAAATACTCTCCTCTGCTGACAATGTAATCTTCTTCGCATTTATTATCTAAATTTTGCTTTATTACTTCAAATTCATGTGCCAAGTCTATGTTTAAATTTAATTCTTCTTTAATTGAATTAAATCTTTCTTCGATGATTTTAAAAACAGGTGTATACGGTACTGAAAACTTCGTGTGTGCATGTGTCAAATACAATAAATCTGTAATCTTATTATCTTCTTTAAATCTTTTACCCGGTGCAGAAACTACCACAAACTTTCTTTCTGCATCACTATTTATGATGTCATACACTTTTTTGAACTGAGTTGCGTCAGCCATAGAAGTGCCTCCAAATTTTGCAACCTTTAACATTTGTCCCTCCTAATTAAGTAATAACTTCATCACAATAACATAATTT
>JAQSYS010000273.1 GCA_029256005.1 Sedimentibacter sp. | reverse complement strand
GACGGTATGATGCATTCAATGATTGGGTTTACATTATTTTTCTCCACGTACACCATGGTTTTCAGCATTAGTACAATTTTAAACGATAAACAATATAAAACATGGCAAAGAATGATAATATCCCCTGTTTCAAAATCATCTATATTGGGAGGAACTATGGTTGTTTCATATTTTACAGGTGCTGTTCAATTAGCAGTTTTAATAATAGGAGGCAAGTTTTTATTTGGAATAGATTGGGGTAACTCAACGGCAGGAATAATTATGGTATCAGCAGCATTTGTATTTGCAGTAACAAACTTGGGGTTAATGCTTTCAAATGTTGTGAAAACACAAGCGCAATTAGGATCAATAGCACCTGTAATTCTAACAAGCACATCAATGATTGGCGGATGCATGTGGCCACTTGATATAGTAAATAATAAAATACTGTTGTTTTTAGCAGAACTAACACCACAAAAATGGGCAATGCAAGGACTTGAAAATATAGCAAGCAAAGGAATGTCATTTGAAGCAGCAATTCTGCCCACAACAGTGCTTTTGTTTATGGGAGTGATATATTTTAGTTTTGGTGTTTGGGGATTGTATGAAAAAAATTAAGGAAAAATAGATGGGGCTGTCTCAAAATAGAAAATAAAATTTCTATGAGAGACAGCTTCTTTTTTATTCAAAAAAATAAAAAATGGCTTCAAACGAAGCCATTCTTTAGTGTATAATTAATGTATGCGAAACACAATCATACTACAAAAAGATTATACTAAAAATTATGAAAATTATCAACTGGTAATTCCAATGGATTTTGAAATATTAATACCAAAAGATGATTCGGTGCGATTGCTTAGCCAAATAACGGAGGGGTTAGATTATAGAAATTTAGCTATGGCATATTCCTTAAAAGGAAGAAATCCTGCAATTCCACCCAAAATCATGTTTCAAATATTAGTTTATGCACATATGAACAAAATTTACTCAACAAGAAAAATAGAAGAAGCCTGCAAAAGAGACATAAATTTTATGTGGTTGATACAAGGTCACAACGCACCAGATCATAATACAATTTCAAGATTTAGAACAGGCAGACTTTCCGAATGCATAGAAGATTTATTCAATCAATTGGCTATTAGATTATCAGAAATAGGAGAAATAAAATTTGAAAATATCTTCATAGATGGAACAAAAATTGAAGCCAATGCAAATAAATACAGCTTTGTTTGGAAAAAAGCCGTCAATAAAAATGAAGCAAAACTCCATGAAAAAATAAAACAATTAATAGAAAAAATAAATGCTGAGTACAAAACAGAATATGATTTTAAAGAAACCTCGGATATTCAAAATATGGAAAGTACATTAACATCAGCACTTTCATATTTAAATAAAATTAAAGAAGAAGAAAACATTGAATTTGTAAACGGCAAAGGCAAAAGAAAGACAAATCTTCAAAGGTTAATAGAATCAGCAGAAGAATTTTTGGAAAGGCAACAAAAATACAGCGAATACAACAAAATATTTGATGGAAGAAACAGCTTTTCAAAGACAGACACCGATGCAACTTTCATGCATATGAAAGATGACCATATGCGAAACGCTCAATTAAAACCAGGATATAATATTCAAATTGGAGTAGAAGGCGGTTATGTAGTAGGCGTAGATGTTTCGTCTGAACGTTCAGACCAATTGACATTGATACCATTTCTTGAAAAACTTGAAAACAATCTTCCTGAAAAATATGAAAATGTAATAGCAGATGCAGGATATGAAAGCGAAGAAAATTATGTATATTTAGAAGAACATAATCAGAATGCGTACATAAAACCACAAGTTTATGAGCAGTGGAAAAAAAGAAATTTTAAAAATTTAATAGGAAAAAGAGAAAATATGATTTACGATGAAAGTCGTGATGAATACATATGTAATCAAGGAATAAAACTGAAAAAGGTTGGAATATCAAAGAGAAAATCTAAGTCAGGATATACTTCGGAAATAACCACTTACGAATGTGAAAGCTGCGAAAATTGTCCAGTTAAATCAAAGTGTACAAAGGCAAAGGGCAATCGCCGAATGGATACATCTAAAGTTTTTATTGAAAAACGTTCAAAATCTTTTAACAATATCACAACTCCAAAAGGAATAATGTTAAGAATGAATCGTTCTATACAAGTTGAAGGCGCCTTTGGCGCTTTAAAAGAAGATTATGGTTATAGGCGATTTTTAATGAGAGGCAAAAAGAATGTTTATGTTGAATTTCTTCTTCTATGTTTTGGATTTAATATAAATAAATTGCATCAAAAAATACAAAACGATAAATGCAATCAGTTACTTTATGAAAAAGAAATAGCCTAAATCTGCTAAATTTTTAGATGGTTTTTAAGACCTTTAATTTTTATACCCAAAAATAAAAAATAGCTTCGAAAAATTCCTTGATTATCAAGAAAAAATTTGAGGCTACTTACATTTCTTTAAAATTGTACGGCTATCTCAAAATCATTTTTGAGACAGCCCCTTCTTAACTAAATCACTTTAGCTCATTATATATTGTTAATATAAACAATCCATCAATAACATTTTTGATTAATCTTGCTCTGTTGCACTCAGTTACCTTTCTATTGTAGCAGTAGACAAACCATTAACTTGAGTAAAACCAATTTTATAACCGAGCTTTTCAAAATCTCTTACTTTTACCATTGTTGTTGAATCAACTAAAACACCTGTCATATCAATTTTTACATTGTCTCTTACAACATATGCTTTTTTGTTTTCATTATCCCACATAACTTCTTCTCCAAAGGACTCACCAATATATCTTAATGGCAGATAAATTCTGTCCTCAATAATTGCAAATGATTGGTAATCCCAGTCTGTTTGTTTATCCAACCTAATTTTATTTACCTCAGCGCTGTAGCTGTCCTGATACCACATCATTTCTAATTTTTGAACAGGATTGATTTTATTTTCAGTCTTATTATATATATCTTCTAATTCATCTGCAGTTATATAATTTTCAGAAATTGAAATTTTCTCAATATCTGCCTGTGTAATTTCTGTGTTTGATTCTATGTTGCCTATAATTAAATCCTCAACTACTAATTCAGCTTGAAGTTTTTCTACATAAGAACTTCCATTTTTATATATTTCTTCATTTATTTCACTTCCGTCAAACATTTCTTCATAAGTTTTAAGTCCTTCAGATTCTAAAAATAGAACTGCTTCATCAACAAAATCATAAAATTCCTGTCTGCTTCCTCTTAATTCTGTAAGCATAGCTTCTTTATCAGCATCTGTCGTACTATCTAATTCCTGCATGTCTAAATCATCATAAATATTTTCAATATATTTTATAGTT
>JAQSYS010000272.1 GCA_029256005.1 Sedimentibacter sp. | reverse complement strand
TTGTTCTTTTTTATTAGAACTCTCAAAGGTTTCTTATGCTGTTTTATTGTCTAGGTTCTTGCCGTCTCTTGCGACAGCTTGACTAGTCTACCACATCTCCACGATGTTGTCAACTGCCATTTTTTTCTTTTTTTCTTACCTCTTGGAGATAAGTTTACTTTGCTTTGTCTCTTACGACAGCTTGACTAGTCTATCACATCATTTTGATGTTGTCAACTACCAATTTTTTCTATTCTATACTGTCATCATAAACATTTATTTCCGTTGTTGCTGTTTCAGCGACAACTTTATTAGTTTAACATGACCGCACAGTAATGTCAACTGCCAATTATTTCTTTTTTCTTTGTTCCTGCCGTTACACAGGAATAACAGATTAACATTTTTATTTCTTGTTGTCAACTGCCAATTATTTCTTAATTGTTCCTATTCAATTAGAACAGGAATGCAATATTATCATACTATATAGCCCATGTCAATAATTATTTATGCATACTTATCAGAATAATTATTATTATTGGTTATAATGACTGACAGCTTTGAAAGTTTACCATCCATTAAATCTATTGTCAAGGGGTTGTGGAATAATACTATTTAAAAAATTGCGTAACTTATTTATTATAATGCAAATAAAAAAAAGCAGCATGGCTGCTCTTCTTATATTATAGATAATAATTAATCTATTGGTTTCATTGTTGGAAATAATATTATATCTCTTATTGTAGGCTGGTTAGTGATTAACATTATAACTCTATCTACACCGATTCCAAGTCCACCTGTAGGAGGGAGCCCTACTTCTATTGCATTGATGAAGTCATTATCCATCATGTGGGCTTCATCATCACCAGCTTCTTTTTGTTTCACTTGTTCTTCAAATCTTTCTCTTTGATCTATAGGATCATTTAATTCTGAGAACGCATTGGCGATTTCCCATGTATTTGCAAATGCCTCAAATCTGTCAGTAAGTCTTGGGTCTTCAGCATTTCTTTTAGCCAATGGTGAAATTTCAACCGGATGATGTGTAACAAACGTTGGCTGTTGTAGATGTTCTTCACAGAACTCTTCAAACAACTCACTTATTACATGACCTCTTGTCATTAATGGTTTTATTTCAATACCTTTTTGTTTTGCTATTGCTATTGCTTCTTCATCAGTATTAATTAAATCAAAATCCACTCCTGCATATTCTTTAACCATGTCTTGCATCTTTACTCTTCTCCATGGAGGAGTGAAATCTACTTCTTTGCCTTGGAATTCTACTTTTGTGGTTCCTCTAGCTTTTTTACATACATAAGCTACTATATTTTCAGTCAAAGTCATCATATCGTTAAAATCAGCGTATGGTTTATATATTTCAATGGCAGTATATTCAGGATTGTGATTGGCATCCATTCCTTCATTTCTAAACATCTTGCCCATTTCATAAACACCATCACCCAAACCGCCAACAACTAATCTTTTTAAGAAAAGTTCATTTGCTATACGCATATACATATCAATATCAAGAGTATTGTGATGAGTAACAAATGGTCTTGCATTTGCTCCACCAGCTATAGGACTTAATACCGGTGTATCAACTTCTAAATATCCTTCACCATCTAAGTATTCTCTAATACCTCTTAGAATTTTATTACGCATCATGAAGACATCTTTGATTTCAGGATTTACAATTAAGTCAACATATCTCTGTCTGTATCTTAAGTCCGGGTCTTTTAACCCATGAAATTTTTCAGGCAATGTTTGTAGTGATTTTGAAAGTAGTTTAACTTCTTCAGCTTTTACAGAAACTTCTCCTGTCTTAGTCTTAAATACTTCACCTTTAACTCCAACAATATCACCTATGTCGTAAGTCTTAAGCCAATTGTATTCTTCTTCACCAATAGCATCCTGTTTAACAAACATTTGGATTCTACCTAAATGATCCTGGATATCATAAAATCCTACCTTGCCTTGGCCTCTTTTAGACATTATTCTTCCGGCTATAGAAACAGATTTTCCTTCCATTTCATCATAATTATCTTTTATGTATTTAGTATTAGATGTTACTTCATACTTTGATACCTTATATGGGTCTCTCCCAGCACTTATTAAGTCCTTTAATTTGTCAACCCTTACTTGTCTCAAATCTCCCGTTTGTTGTTCACTCAACTTCTACACCACCTTATCTTTTGTTGCATTTTATTTTAATATTTAATACATTACACTGTTAGTATTTCATACTTAATCATATCACCTGTTGGAGATGCAACTTCAATTATTTCTCCGATTTTTTTTCCTAAAAGGGCACTGCCCAAAGGCGATACATTTGATATCTTACCTTTAAAAGGGTCAGCTTCGGCAGAACCGACAATTATATACTCCATTGTTTCATCAAATTCCAAGTCTTTAATTGATACCTTGGAACCTACGGTTACTACCCCTTTTTGTTTTCCTGCTTTTATTATTTTAGCATTTTTTATCATTTGCTCTAACTTTGCTATTCTTGACTCAACGTTTGCCTGTTCATTTTTCGCTTCGTCATATTCAGCATTTTCACTGATGTCCCCAAAAGCCAATGCGACTTTTATTTTTTCGGAAATTTCTTTCCTTCTAGTGATTTTTAAAAATTCTAATTCACTTTTTAATTCTTCCAATCCCTCAGCAGTAATCAAAGTTTCATTATTTCTCATAATATTGCTCCTTTTAATAATGTAGCTTGATACAAAATTAATGCATTTATCATATATTACTGTATTCCTTGATGTATATATTATTGTATTAAGGTTTTAATATAATATGATAATTCAAGACAAATCTTTTTAATTAATTAGAACATTATAAACAAGGAACCTATAATTGTCAAGATTTTTGTTAATTCTTATCACATTAACCCATTAATATTCATATATTCGTCTAAAACAGTACATAAATCATCTACTTCAGTAATTTTGTTGATTTTGTTTCTTGTCTCTGAAGAGTTTTTCATCCCCTTCAAATACCAAGCAGCAAATTTACGCATTTCTAATATTGCAATTTTTTCGTCTAATTCCTCCGTAAGCATCAATGCATGCTTTCTTACCATTTCAATTCTTTCTTTGGGAGTTGGCTCGAAAAAATTATAATCATTATTAAATATTTTTACAATGTTCATTATTAGCCATGGATTGCCTAAAATACCCCTGGCAACCATTATTCCGTCACAATCGGTACATTCCAGCATTCTAACGGCATCCTGCGGAGTATATATATCTCCATTTCCAACAACAGGTACCGATACAGATTTTTTCACTTCTTTAATTATGTTATAATCTGCTTTTCCTGTGTAGAATTGCTCTCTGGTTCTTCCGTGAACTGCTATCATATCAGC
>JAQSYS010000271.1 GCA_029256005.1 Sedimentibacter sp. | reverse complement strand
TCAATGGGACCTGTGACAAAAGAAGAATATTTATCAAGACAAGAAAGATATGACAGCCAGTTAAAAGAAAAAATCGGATTTGACCCTGAAGGCAAAACAACAGAAGAAAAAATGGCTGTTCTAAGAAAATACAGAGAAAGTCAATATGAGTTGTTAATAGATGCAGTTTATAAAAGAAGAGGTTGGACCCAAAATGGTGTTCCAACTATAGAGCATTTACAATATTTAGGTATTGATTTCCCTGAAATAGTAGAAGTAGTTAAAGACCTTCAATAAAATATGAGTGATTCTTGAAAAGAGGTGATTTTTATTATTAAATTAAATAGCAGGGATTTTCCATGGGAAGTTGGAATGACTGTTGAAAGCTTAATGAATATGAAAAAATTCACTTACTCTCGAATCATAGTAAAAATAAACGGTAAGCACATTGAGCAGGAGGATTATACTAATACTGTTATCAATGACGAAGATGATGTTCAAATGATACATCTTCTTGCGGGGGGTTAAAATAATATAGAATAAAACAAACTAAAATGATATAATCTTTTAAATTATATCATTTTTTTGTATACTTTAAACTCAAGGAGGTAAAATGAATCCTTACATACCAACTAAGACACCTCGTGCAGTAATCGTTGATTACAGGGTTACTGATGAAATAGTAGACTATTTAAAAAAATTAAATATTGAACCAATTAAAACCATAAAGTGCACTGATATACAAGAACCTGTTGATGGTCATCCTGATATGGTCATTCATCCTATTGATTTTGAAACATTTGTTGTTGCTCCAAATGTTTATGATTATTACAGAAATGTTTTAGAGAACAAAAGTATAAAAGTTATTAAAGGTGGAAAAACTCTATGTAGAAACTATCCCGAGGATATAGCATATAATGTAGCAAGAATAGGGAGATATGCTGTGCACAACCTACAGCATACAGACCAGGTTTTAAAATATTATTTGGAAGAAGCAGGCATTGAATTCATTCATGTAAATCAGGGCTATTCAAAATGTTCAATTGCAGCTGTCAATGACAATAAAGCTTTGACATCTGATTTGACTTTACATGAAAAACTCAAATCATATAATATAGACTGTATGTTTATAAATCCAGAAGTGGTAAACCTAAAAGGTTACAATTATGGATTTATAGGTGGCTGTACAGGTTTAATTAATGAAAAAATATTCTTGTCAACAGGTAAAATTCTTGACAAGAATATTTTAAACCCATTAAAAGAATTTATTCGGTCAGCAGGATATATTTATGATGAAGCTTCAAGTGGGCAAATAATAGATTTGGGATCACTGATACCAATAATGTAACCTCCCTGGAAGAGAGGAGTGACTGAGTGGAGCTTTTATCATTAGAGTTAAATGAGAATGAAAATCATGAAGTGTTTAATAATATTAAAATAATCACCAATTTAGATGAAAGTGATATAAATATAGAGATTTTTTCAGCAGATGAAGGAAATATTCGAGTAAGATATTTCACGGATGATAAATTAAATAAAAGAGAGTACATTGAAAAAATAATAGGTAGAGTAACAAAGTTGTTGGTTGAATATACTAAACTGGAAAGTATTAATTTTTTAAAAGAAAATTACTTTTACTTCGATGAAGAAGAAGTAGGCGGTATAATATCTGATATAGAAGATGAAATAGACAATGATGTAAAAATTCAACTGATTATAAAAAATAAGTTTAAAGAGATTTTAGAGAGATCAAATTTAATAAACTTAAATGGATTTATAAATTTCAGACTAAAATTTATTAAACTTTATGCAGCTCAAGTTGTTGAAAGGTGTATTGACAGCTATCTTATGAAAAAGGAATATATGGACTTTATCAGTATTATAAAACTAATTTCAGAGGTTGATGAAGGCGAATATGATATAGTCAATATTATGTGTAATAATCAAAAGCTTCAGGTTTATGATAAAAAAATGAAAAAATTATCATATATAGGCAGTGTAGAGTTTTCTGCAGAACTTGACAGTAAGGTAGCTTACGATGAATCTATTATCAATATATTATTAAGCGTATCTCCTAAAAAAATAATTATCCATGAAACGAATATAGACAAAAAAAATAAAGAAGCACATATGACTATCGAAATAGTTAAGAAAATTTTTGAAGGAAAATATGAAATTTGCAAGGGTTGCAAATATTGCAACCTACTTTGAATAATAGGGTGCCAATATGGCACCCGTTTAAAAACATAAAAATTGGGTATAATTATAATATATCAATCTTATTTAAGAAAAGCATAAGGTTCTTATATTAAAATAATAAAAAGGGATTATTACAGGGAATATAAAAGGGAGGAATACATATGTCATTCTTAGTATTAGCAGCATTGATTACAGTTACAATTACAACCGCAATTCATTTGTTGAATATAAAAGAGACTGAAGCAAATAACGAGCAGTAATAAAATAATAAAAGGTACAGATTCTTAAGAATCTGTACCTTTTTTAATGTTTATTCAGCCATTATTTCTGTCCATCTCTCGGTATATAGTTCGATGAACTCCTGTGGGTCTCTGAACATTTCCATTTTATCAATATCTTCCTGAGGTATGTTGAAAGCAGGATTATTTAATAATTCTTCATCAACCTGTGATAATGCTTCTGTGTGGACTGTTGAATACCACACTTCATCAATATTTCTTAAGGTTGACTCTGTTGAGCATAAAAAGTCAATAAATTTTTCAGCTAATTCTTGATTTTGAGTTGTTGAAGGAACATACATTGCATCTATCCATATATTGCTTCCTTCCTTAGGTATAACAAAATCTAAATTATCATTTTCTGCCATAGCAGAAACAGCCTCACCTGACCATACCAATGCCATGTCAGCTTCTTCATTTATCATTATGTCAGGAGCACCATCTGTTATATATGTCATAACAAGAGGTCTTTGTTTAATTAAAAGTTCCTTAGCTTCATCCAATTCCTTTTCATTTACAGTGTTTAATGAATATCCCAACAATTTAAGGGCTGCTGCAAATGCATCTCTTTGCGAATCCATCATTATAATTCGTTGGCTGTGATTTTCATCCCATAGCATTGACCAGCTGTCAGAAGAAGCATCAACAACATTTTTGTTATAAAGAATCCCTAATGTACCCCAGAAATAAGGAACAGCATATTCGTTGTTTGGATCATATGACTGATTCTTAAATGCTTCGTCTATATATTTATAGTTTGGAATGTTGTTAAAATTCAATTTATTAACCATTCCTTCATCAATCATACGTTCAATCATGTACTCGCTTGAAATTATCAGGTCGTAGTTAGAAGCACCTGCTTTAGCTTTAATATACATTTCTTCAGG
>JAQSYS010000270.1 GCA_029256005.1 Sedimentibacter sp. | reverse complement strand
TTGCATCCGTCAATGGTGTCCCGTCTTCTCCTATTACCATTCCTTCAGGAACTACTTTACCCATCCTTGCATAATATTCTATTTTACCTCGTTGAGTAACAGAGGTAGCGCAATCCAGAACAAAAGGAAACTCCTCGTCTGTTGGCAATCCTATTGTCAATGGATTAGTACCAAGCATATTTTCAACACCAAAGGTAGGGGCAATTGAAGGTCTTGCATTGGTCCCTGTTATCCCTATCATATTCTCTTTTGCAGCCATAGTTGCATAGTAACCTGCAATGCCGTAATGAGTAGAATTGCGTACAGCAACCATACCCATACCATATTTCTTGGCTTTTTCTATAGCCATTTTCATCGACTTGTATGCAACAACCATTCCCATGCCGTCATGTCCATCAACAACCGCAGTTGTTGGGGTCTCTCTTAATATTTCAAAGATGGTAACAGGTTTTTGTATTTTATCCAATATGCGCTCAACATAAATTGGCTTAAATCTATTGCAACCATGACTTTCAATTCCTCTTCTATCGCTTTCCATCAATATTTCCGCACATATAATTGCTTCATCTTCAGGAACACCAAGCTTTTCAAATGTACTTTTCATGAAGTTCCCAATTAATTCCCATGATATAATATAAAAATTCCCCATATTTCCTCCTTAAATATAATATATTTTCTTTATATCCTCATAGAATGAAAATCAAACTACTTTTGTAAAATTTTATAAATAAAATATGCTGCAATTGGAAATAATTTATTTCAGAATTGAATTATATTTAGTGCATCGTTGACATTCTTGTAAAATTAGAATATCATAACTTATCGATATTATTCAGGGAGGTGTTTATACGAATACTGATAAAAAAGAAATAACGAGCGCATTAACGCATTTAGGCGGTGCTATATTTGGCATTATAGGAACACTCTTGTTCCTGATAGGTGATAAAATTTCAAACATTATGACTGCTGTAGCTTTTTTGGTATTTGGGATCAGCATGATATTGCTATATTCAACAAGCACAATTTATCATTTTATTGACAAATCAAAACAAAAAGCTAAATTGGTATTGAGGAAACTTGATCACATTATGATATTTGTCTTTGTTGCAGGAAGTTATACTCCTATCTGCTTACTTGTATTAAGCAACTCAGTAGGTTACAAGCTACTTGCATTGGTTTGGTCAATTACTATAATAGGAGCAATTATTAAGCTATTTTGGATAACAGCTCCTAATTGGGTAAGTTCAGTATTGTACATAGGAATGGGATGGCTGGCAGTATCGGTTTTATCGCCTCTTGTTAATAATATGCCTGCAGGTGGCATGTTATGGCTTATACTAGGCGGTTTATTTTATACAATCGGCGGAGTAATATATGGATTTAAAAAACCAAATTTCAATAATAAATATTTTGGTTTTCACGAATTGTTTCACATTTTTGTTTTGGCAGGTTCCTTTTGCCACTATATGATGATGTACTTTTATGTAGCATAAATTTCTCATAAAGACAAGTGTTATTAATCACTTGTCTTTTTTTTAATTAATATATGTCTTATAGTTTTATACCTTTCCATAACTTCTGTACGTCTTTAAAGCAGAAAGCCTTCTTAAGTCATAGAAAAAGTTATACATTAAACCTGCAGTTGTTTTTTGTGCTATAACTAAGACAACAGAGGTCGTTTTATGAAATCTCATATGCTCATTTGCGATTTTTGAATAATTATTATGAGTCTCCAGTGCTTTCTTAGTGTTTAAATAAATATATCCTTCAATAGAATTTAGATAAATTCCACCTTTTTCAACTTTAAATTGTCGCTGGTTATTATGCATTTTAATAACCCAATTTTCATAAGCTCTGTGGTTGTGCAAAAGTTCAACGTTAGCATGCTGAGGAATAGTGAGATCTTGAACCAAATGACATGCTGCACCCAAGTAAAACATAGATGTTTTTATATCACCATAAAAATATTCCTTCAATGCTCTTTTATAGTAAGTCAGACATTCTGCCTTGGCGTTGCTGTTACCGAACAAACCTTTTTTAGTGTTAGGATTGTAGAAATGATTGCTACTTTTGAAATCTTGATCAGCCCAGACTGCTCCTTCATTTATATCATCAATATATTCATTTAGATGTTCATATATTTCGTAATGGCCGTCATTTTTTAATATTTCTATTGCTTGATTATTAATAAATTTATGTACAATGCATTCTGTTTTTATAACTCTTTTTTTTAATGGATTGACTGCCCTAACTACCTTTTTATATAAATATGAATAAGACCTTTCAATAGCGCTCATATTTTTCTTCCTTCCCTTTATAAAAGATTTTAAATTATTTTGTTCATGTTTTTAACTATTATCCGTAAAAAATTAAAAACTACGGTATAAACCGCAGTCATTATTTTTTCATGTTGAGTTATTATAGTTGCAAAACTATTCCTATACCACCTGATAACAAAATATATAGTACCGGATGTTTATCAAATTTTATAATAGAAAATAAGATTGCTATAAAAATTATTAATTTCAGTATATTTATACTTGCAGCCAAACCTTGTACAGGAATCAATTCAGCATTGACTACAGCAATACTTAACAGTTCGATTCCTACGAATGCAAGAAGTCCGGTAACTGCAGGTCTTATGCCATAAAATACATATTTGAAATTCGGATTTTTTTTAAAACTTGTCATAAACCTAAATACCAATGCCACTATAATTATTGACGGTAAAATTTCAGCAACAGTTGCTAGAATTCCTCCGAAAAATCCAGCTACTTCATTCCCGACATACGTTGCCATATTAATTCCTATTGGCCCTGGTGTTGATTCAGATATTGCTATCATATCAGTAATAAATGATGTCTCGTACCACCCTGTTCTTTCAGCCAGATCTTTTAAGTAAGGAATAGTGGCCAGCCCTCCTCCAAAGGAAAACAATCCAATAATAAAAAATTCATAAATCAACTGTAAGTATATCATGCTTTTTGTACTGACCTCCTGATTATTATTCCTGTAATTCCGCTGGCAATTATCAACATAATAGGAGAAATATCAAAAAAAACCATTAATACAAATGTACCAGCAAAAATACCCAAACAAAATTTATCCACAATACTTTTTTTCCATAGATTTATGATTGCACTAAAGATTAAAGCTGTAGCACCCAAGGTTATTCCTGCGAATGCATGCCTTACAATTTCAATATCTCTAAAGTTTGTAATAAAATTAGTTAAAATAGTGATTATCAAAATGCATGGTGATATTGTTCCAAGACTTGCAGCTATATCTCCTAAAATTCCTTTTTTATGATATCCTATCATTGAAGAAACATTTATAGCCAATAT
>JAQSYS010000012.1 GCA_029256005.1 Sedimentibacter sp. | reverse complement strand
AAAGATTTTAAACTTATCACAACTTCAGCCATACATGGAGTCTATGGACAGAAAAATAAGAAAAGTTGCTTATGAAAAGTGGAGTAGCTTTTTTAAAGAAAACGAAGAAAAATTTGATATGATTTATGATAAATTAGTAAAGGTTAGAAATGAAATAGCACTAAAGTTAGGCTTCAAAAATTTTGTTGAACTTGGTTACTTGCGCATGGGTAGGTCTGATTACAATGCAGAGGATGTAAAAGAATTTAGAGAACATGTTTTAAAATATATAGTTCCACTTTCTAATGACTTAAGGGAAAAGCAAGCAAAAAGAATAGGTGTTGATAAACTTAATTATTATGATTTACCATTAGATTTTATTTCAGGAAATCCTACCCCGAAAGGAAATAAGGAGTGGATAATGGAGAGAGCAAAAAAAATGTATGAGGAACTTTCCCCTGAAACTGGTGAATTCATTAATATCATGATGGATAGAGATTTGTTTGACCTTGATTCAAAACCAAACAAACAAGCCGGAGGATATTGCACATTCCTTCACAACTTTAAGACTCCTTTTATCTTTGCAAACTTTAACGGTACACAAGATGATGTGACAGTTGTAACTCATGAAGCCGGTCACGCATTCCAGACATATCAAAGTAGATTTTTGGATGCTCCTGAATTCAGTTTTCCGACATCAGAAGCATGCGAAATCCATTCAATGAGCATGGAGTTCATAACATGGCCATGGATGAAACTGTTTTTTGAAAATGACACAGATAAATTTAAATTCTTTCACCTTGCTGATTCGTTAACATTCATACCATATGGGGTTACAGTTGATGAATTTCAACATGTAGTATATGAAAATCCAAACATGACCCCTGATGAAAGAAAAAAAACATGGAGAGACATTGAAAAAAAATACACTCCATATAAAGATTACGATGATAATAACTTTTTAGAAAAAGGGACGCTATGGTTTAAACAAGGTCACATATTCTTCGGTCCATTTTACTACATTGATTACACTTTGGCTCAAATTTGTGCATATCAGTTCTGGATAAAGTGCAATGATGATAATAAAAAGGCTTGGAACGATTATATGAATATCTGTAAGGTAGGCGGTAGTCAATCCTTTCTTGAAATATTAAAAACCGGAAACTTAAAAAGTCCTTTTGAAGAAGAAACTATTAATAAAGTTTCTTCGCAAATAAAAAATTATCTTGATTCAATAGACGATAACAGTTTATAACTTTAAAAGAACTTTTCAGAAAATAAAAAAAGCCTTAGGGCTTTTTTTATTAAATATTATTAATCCTGTTGAGGAGCTTCTACTGGACATACGCTAGCGCATGCTCCGCAATCAATACAAGTTGATGGATCGATAACATATTTATCATCACCAGCTGATATAGCGCCTACTGGGCATTCTGGTTCGCATGCTCCACAGCTTATGCATGCATCTGTAATTTTGTAAGCCATTAATTTCACCTCCCCCAATATCATCAGTTAACATTTTACCACCATTTGTCCATATTTGAAAGTATTTTTTATAGAAAATAAAAAATTATTTGGTATTGTAAATTTATTTATGGGTAAAATCTAAATAAATAATAATTTACCACTAAATCAAATTGATATTGTTACAATAATAACATTATATTACTAATTGACCTAATACAGAATTATTTAATTTTTCCTTTAATTTTCATTATTTTTCTGATAAAAACTTTATTTTTATAATTTTTCTATTTAATATTCTTAATTTAAATATAAACAACGTTTTCCGCTAGTGCGTTGAATTTTCAACATTTATAACGTTGACAATAACTTTTATGTTTGTTATAATATTATCAAACATAACAAAAGGAGAATGCAAGTATGGATTTTTTAGAATTATTTGTAAGTAAGGTAAATGGCATCTTATGGGATTATGTACTAATTATAGGGCTCGTTGGTATTGGATTGTACTTTACCATAAGACTTGGTTTCATTCAGATCAGACGCTTTGGCACAGCAGCAAAAAGAGTATTTGGAGGAATTTTCAAAAAAGAAGCAAGCAAAGAAGGTAGTATGTCATCTTTTCAGGCTTTGGCAACAAGTATTGCAGCTCAAATCGGTACAGGTAATGTTGCGGGGGTAGCTACAGCAATTTCATTAGGTGGACCTGGTTCAGTGTTTTGGATGTGGGTTTCAGCTTTTTTAGGAATGTCTACTATATTTGTTGAAGCAACATTAGCACAAAAGTATCGTGAAACTGACAAGGATGGCCAATTGGTCGGAGGACCTGCCTATTACATAAAAAATGGTTTAGGTTCTAAAAAATTGGCTTCGTTTTTTGCAATTGCTTTAATAATTGCATTAGGATTCATAGGCAATATGGTTCAGTCAAATTCCATCGCTGATGCAGTAAGCAGAGCTTTTAATATTCCACAACTAGCCATAGGCATTGGTATTGCCATTATAGCCGGATTAATATTCGTAGGTGGAATGAAAAGAATAGCATCATTTGCAGAAATGGTGGTTCCTGTAATGGCTGCAGTATATATTATTGGAGCGATTATAGTAATGGTAATTTTCAGAGAAAATTTAATTCCAGTACTGAAAGATATATTTGTAGCAGCTTTTAATCCTGAAGCAGTCGTTGGTGGAGCAGCAGGTATTGGTGTTCAGCAAGCTGTAAGATTTGGAATTGCTAGAGGTCTGTTTTCCAACGAGGCAGGGATGGGTTCAACTCCTAATTCACATGCAGTTGCAGATGTAGCACATCCAGCTGAACAAGGACTTTCTGCAATGATAGCAGTTTTTATTGATACTATTTTAGTATGTACAGCAACAGCATTAGTCATACTGGCTACTGGCGCTCACAATCTAGACGTAGTTGGTGTAGGTGTTACTCAGGAAGCTTTTAATATAGCATTTGGTCCTATAGGTGAAAAATTTCTGGCTGTATGTTTGACATTCTTTGCTTTTACCACTGTGGTTGGATGGTACTATTTCGGCGAAAACAATGTAAGATTTTTATTTAAGGGAAAAAATGCAATTCTTATCTATCAGATAATTGTTCTATTTTTTATAGTACTTGGTTCTTATCAAAAGGTTGGCTTTGTGTGGAGTCTTGCGGATATGTTTAACGGAATTATGGTTATTCCAAACTTAATAGCTATATTCTCACTGTTCAAAGAATCCAAAGCAATGCTTAAAGACTATGACGAACAAAATCAAAAAGGTGTAAGATTAAACTATAAATATGAATATCAAAATCATTAATAAAAAGGAAACCTGGTTTTTATAAAAATCCAGGTTTCTTTTTTTTAATCTTCCAATTCTTTTAATTCTTCCATATTTATATCTTCATGCTTCTGCTTAAGGACACCTTCTTCAACAACTTTAAGGTCTGAACCATTTATTTCTTCTATTTCATAAGTTCCATCCGGTTTATGAATGCTCACTCTTGCTGTTTTAAATAAAGGATTGATATCTATAACTAGTCCTGTTTTATTTGCTCCTATTACTTGAACTTTGTCTCCCACATCCGGCAGTTCTTTGATATTTTCTTCATATACCTCATGCTCATAATTTAGGCAACACATAAGTCTTGAACAGATTCCTGAAATCTTAGCAGGGTTTAATGACAATTTTTGTTCTTTTGCCATTTTAATTGATACTGGATAAAATTCTCCTAAGAAAGTTGAACAACACATTGGCCTACCGCAGGGACCTAAGCCACCAATCATTTTAGCTTCGTCACGAACTCCGATCTGTCTTAATTCAATTCTAGTTCTGAATATAGAAGCTAAATCCTTTACCAACTCTCTAAAGTCAATTCTTCCATCTGCAGTAAAGTAAAAAATAACCTTATTGTTGTCAAATGTGTATTCTATATCAACAAGTTTCATTTCTAATTCATGCTCTTCAATTTTTTTCAAGCACAAATCAAACGCAACTTTTTCTTTTTCTTTATTTTCCTGATTACATTTTATATCTTCTTCTGTTGCAAGTCTCAAAACCTTTTTGAGTGGCTGAACAATATCTTCTTCCTTAACCATTTTAGGACCTACAACAACTTGACCATATTCAATACCTCTAATAGTTTCAACTATTACGTAATCACCTTCATTAATCCATTTTTTATCAGGATCAAAATAGTATATCTTACCAGCCTTCTTGAATCTTACACCTACTACCTTTATCATTTAAAGACCTCCTGAATCTTTAAAAGCATATTATCTATTGCAAGTTTATAGTTAACATTGCTCTTTATATTATCGCTTGTGTTCTGCATAAGCTCAATTATATTACTGTCTTCCTTTATACATTGGCTATGAGTAACTGCAAGCTGTTTAAAATCTTTATTTATAACTAAATCATCCATTTTGTTTTTCATGAATAAACAGTCACGTATCCACATCATCATTATTTCTATGATTGCATCTATATTATCTTTATTTTCATCAAAGAAGCTTTCTAATTCATAAATTATTTCAGAATCTGAATTTATTATTTTATCAAACAGTTTAATAACTTCTTCTCTTTGCTTAAGAGTTCCGTCATTTTCATTAATTATATTAACAGCTTTATTTAATATACCTTTAGAATATTCTGCAGCTAAACCGGATTTTTCTTCATTCGTGTTGTAATTTTCTTTCAAATATTCCTTTATTGTTTCCTTGCTTACATTTCTGAATTTTATAGTTTGACATCTGGAAACTATTGTAGGAAGTAAAAAGTTTGAATTTGTAGTCAACAGTATAATAACAGAGTCTCCGGGAGGCTCTTCCAATGTTTTTAAAAATGTATTTGCAGCTTGAGTTGTCATTTCATGAGCTGCTTTAATAATATATACTTTTTTAGTTGATTCATATGGTTTTTTATATACTGATTCTATAAGATCATCTATTTCTTCTCGCTTTATTGTTACTTCATCATTGTTAATTATATGCAAATCAGGGTGATTGTCGGAATTAATTTTTATACAGCTTGAACATTCATTGCATGGGTTTATAGTAAAGTTTTCGCAAAACAAAGACTGGGCAAATATAAGAGCTAAGTCATATTTACCCATTCCTTTTGGACCTTCAAAAATATAGCAGTGGGATATTTGTTTATTGGTAATTGCTTTAATTAATGATGCTTTTATTTCTTCCTGACCCGCTACCTTGCTATATAACATTTTATCACCTAAATTTTTTCAAAACGTTCGACATTCGTTACAAATACAACTGCTCCACCAACAGTAACTTCAATTGTTTGCGGTAAATACCCACCCACTGTGCTGAATGAACTAGGAGGTATAGCAGCCGTAATTTTCTTTTTTGTCTGACATATCTTTCTGATAATATCGATTTCTTCATCCACCTTATCATCATCCACCAATGAAATAATGGTTGTGTTTCCTGAGCTTAAAAAACCTCCGGTTGATGACATCTTAGTCGAAGAAAAACCGTTCTCTCTAAGCGCAGAAATCAGTTTATTTGCATCATCATTTTGTACTATGGCAGTTATCGATTTCATATACTCCTCCTTCATCACACTATAATGAATTAATTATTTTTTTAATATCTCTGAATATTGCTTCAATAGATCTTTCAGCATTTATTAACTTGATTTCAGGGAAAAATTGAATAAGCTTTTTATAGCCTTCATAAACTTCCTTGTGAAATGAAACATGTTCATTTTCAAGTCTGTCTCCCCCTCCAACCAGTTTTCTTTTTAAAGCCTTCTCTGGATTCACATCCAACATTAATACCATGTCGGGTTTCAAACCTGCAATGGCAAAGTCATTTATTTTCATTACTTCTTCAACGCCTAGGCCTCTGCCTATACCCTGGTATACAAGACTGGAATAAACATATCTTTCACTTATAACTATTTTTCCTTCATTTAACCATGGTTTTATCTTTTCAGAAACGAGCTGTGCTCTAGCCGCAGCGTAGAGCAAAGCCTCAGTTCTGTAATCCATTTCTGTATTATTATTGTCCAGAATAATATCTCTAACCTTTTCACCTATTTTGGTTCCGCCTGGTTCTCTGGTAAATTCAATTTCTCTACCATTTCCCCTATAGTAATCTCCAATTTTTTTTGCCATGGTACTCTTGCCGGAACCGTCCGGACCTTCTAATACTATGAAAATTCCTTTCATTTTACAACTCTCACTTGGTTATTTTTATTCACCCCGTTACAGTTTATACTATTTTCTAACATAACCTTAACGTAATCTATAGTTTCTTGTATTATTATTTCTCCTGGGCATACCAAAGGTATTCCAGGTGGGTATGGTATGATGAATTCAGCAGCAGTCCTACCTATTGCATCATCCATATCAATCAGTTCATTCTCTGCATAGAAAGCTTTACGCATTTTTCTTTCATGCTGTAATTGTGGGAAAGGTTCTATTTGAACAATTTCTCTTTTTTCTTTGCTTTTGCTTTCTTCCAAATAAATTTCTTTAACTGCATCGAATAATCTATCTATATCTTCAATTTCATCAGTAGCAGTAATGTACCCTACAGTATACTGCAAATCTGCAAATTCCATTTGTATTTTATATTTGTATCTTAGAATTTCCTGAAGCTCAGTTCCTGTGATACCCAACTCGCTCATACTGATAACAGCTCTAGTAGCATCAAAATCATAGCATCCTTCACTAATAAGAAAGTCATCTTCTAATACATTTATTCCCATATTTCTAAGTTCAATGGTTCTTCTCTTGAATACTTCAATATTTCTTTTTAATCTTTCTTCAGCATTTTCATTCATCCAATGAACAGCATTTTCAATCGAAGCCATTAGAATATACGATGGTGAAGTAGTTTGAAGCATTCTTAGCATAGTTTCAATATTGTTTCTATTTGGCCTGTCAGAGCATATGTGCAATATTGAACCTTGTGTCATGCAAGGTAGTGTTTTGTGAGTACTTTGTGTTATAATATCTGCCCCTGAGCTTTCAGCTGAAGGAGGCAGTAAATCCTTGCAAAAATGCAGGTGTGATCCATGAGCTTCATCAATCATAAGAATTTTATCGTACTTATGAACTATTTCAGCAGCCTTTTTTATGTCAAAGCAAATACCATAAAATGTTGGATAAGTTAATACAACCATCTTTACATCAGGGTTATCAATTAACATTTGCTCTAACTTTTCCAAGCTAATACTGAAATTCAAACCATGCTTCTTATTAAATTCCGGATATAAATAATGTAATTTTAAATCACCTAATATACAAGCATTATAAACGGATTTGTGACAGTCTCGCTGCACAATTATCTTATCTCCGGGGTTAGTACATGCCATTATGGCTGATATGATTCCACAGGATGTCCCGTTAACGACCATATATGATCTCTTAGCACCATAAGATTCAGCAATGTAATTCATTGCATCTTTTAAAAAACCAGTGGGGTAATGCAAATTGTCTGTACCTAAAGTTTCTGTTATGTCATAAAAATTTAGATTGTTGCCTATTTCGTCTAAAATACCATTTTTACCTTTATGACCAGGCATATGAAAATTTGTATCTACTTCGCTTCGATACTGTTGAATCCCCGAAATAATATTAAGTTTCTTCATTGTTTATCTCCCGTTAAAATTACTGATACTTGAATAAATTTACTAAACCAATGGTTTAAAATTTATTTTTGTATATTGGGATTAGTGCTCATCTCCTTTTTTTATATAATATTTACTGCTTACGCAGTTATTTGATAATGTTGTTGCTTCTTTTCCTTGAAATGCTTTTAGTAGTGTGAACAGTTTCTACAATTAAAACAACCATTATGGAAAAAACCATGGCGACTATTGAAAAAAGAACAATGTATTCTATCCACATAATTTACCCTCTGTTAAATATTTACAATGCTAACTAAAATAATTTCATTAGCGTTAAATATATTATATAACAGAGCCAATTTGTTGTCCAATAAAAACTTCTTTACAAAGTAAAATATAATCAAAATCTCAGTAATTTATAATATTCATTACTAAATCAGAAGTTTTACAATCAATATTGCTATAAAGCCAGGTATTCCCAAAATTCCTAGCAATAACGCGGACACAACATTCACTCCGATATATATACCAGTATATTGACCAAAATAATTGAAAATTATTAAAAACAAAGCACCTAAAAGTGAGTTCAAAATCAATTTTCCTAAAAACTTAAGTGGCTTTACAAAAATCCACGATACCATGAACACCAACATTATACCAGCTGAATAAGCTAAAATTATTCCTATATCTGCTACTCCCATGAGACAACCTCCTATATTCTTTTTCTAAATTCTATGAAGTTGTCCTTGTTTTTATGCTTCATGATAACAAAACCTACATTACATTACATTGAGTTGAATGTCAATAATAAATTTTATTTCACATCATTTTTTTTCGTTAGTTTCAATATTCGAGACACCTTCTAAAGTTTCATTCTCACTAAGTTTTTCAGAAACTTCTGTCGTAGATTCTTCGATATCATTTTTTTCATTAATAAACTTTTTACTTACCAAAACTTTCCGTAATCCTTCCGGAATATTCATATATTTATTAACAAATATGGTTATAACAATACCTAGTGTGGTATCCACAACTCTATTAAAAGTATAAAAAATGTATCCACCTTCATGCTGCTTTGTAATTAAAATACTTAAGTATACGACACAACATATTATAATAGATTGCTTTAATTTTAAATAAACACAAATTTCTATTAATATCATTATTCCTAAAGGAATAATGAATAATAAAAGCTGTTCATGTCCATATGTTTCAATGAAAAACAAAACCATAGCTCCTACTATACCGCCAATAATTGTACCAATAACCCTATCTAATCCCTTTTTAAAAGAGTCATCTATGGTGTTTTGCATACAAATAATTGCTGCTATGCAAGCTTGAACTGCATTATCTCTATTCAAAAACTCAAAAAATAATAAGCAAAGAAAGACTGACGTGGATGTTTTAATATTACGCATCCCTATTCTAGGAAAATTCATTTATCCTCCTTGTATTATTAATATTATTAATTTTACCCTTTATTTGATGTGTAAATCACTAATATTTTAAATTTACTTACTGATGTTAATGTATTATAATATATATTGCAGAATTAATAAATAAATAATTGAGGAGAAAATTATGGACAGATATGTGGGAACTGTTGTAAGAGGTTTAAGAGCTCCTATAATAAGCAATGGAGATAATATAGTAGATATAACTGTGGATACAGTACTAAAAGCTTCTGAGGCAGAAGGACTTATTCTTAGAGACAGAGATATTGTTGCTATTACAGAGTCAGTAGTTGCCAGAGCACAAGGTAACTATGCAAGTATCGATAATATTGCAAATGACGTTAAACAAAAATTCGATAGTGATACTGTAGGATTAATATTTCCAATATTAAGCAGAAATAGATTTGCAATCTGCCTTAGAGGAATTTCTAAAGCATTTAAAAAGGTTTATTTAATGTTCAGTTATCCTTCTGATGAGGTAGGAAATTCATTCATAGATTATGACATGCTTGATACCGCAGGAGTTAATCCATGGACAGATACTCTTACAGAATCAGAGTTCAGAAAACATTTTAATAATACATGCCATGAATTCACAGGAGTTGATTACATAGAATATTATTCACAGCTGATTAAAGATAGCGGTGCTGAAGTTGAAGTGATTTTTTCTAACAATCCTACAAGCATATTAAAATATACTGATTGTATTTTAACATGTGATATACATACACGACATAGAAGCAAAAGATTATTAAAAGCTGCAGGAGCTAAAAAGGTTTATGGATTGGATGACATTATGAATACATCATCCAATGGAAGCGGTTACAACCAAGATTATGGGCTTCTGGGTTCAAATAAGTCAACTGAAAACACTGTTAAATTATTCCCTAGAAACTGCACAGAACTAGTTATGAACATTCAAGAAAAACTTAAAGAAGCTACAGGTAGAAATATTGAAGTTATGGTATATGGGGATGGTGCATTTAAAGATCCTGTCGGTAAAATATGGGAGCTAGCTGATCCTGTTGTTTCTCCGGGTTATACTGAAGGATTGATTGGCACACCTAATGAATTGAAGCTTAAATACCTTGCTGACAATCAATTTGCATCGTTAAAGGGAGAGGAATTGAAAGTTGCAATAACAAATAGCATAGTTAATAAAAGCAATGATTTAAAAAACAGCATGGAGTCGCAAGGAACAACTCCAAGGAGACTCACCGACTTAATAGGATCATTATGTGATTTAACTTCCGGAAGTGGAGATAAAGGAACTCCAATAATATTAATTCAAGGGTATTTTGATAATTATTCAGTATAAGTAAAATTAGGGGATGGTTCTCATTTTGATTGATATCAGATTTCGGACAAAAAGAACCGTCCCCATAATTACTATTTGAAGCTAAATTGACCTATTAAATCTTGTTTTGTATTCCACAGTTCAGTTGAAAGGTCAACATAATAACTGTGCGGATTAATAAATCTTTTTACTTCGCTCCATAAATTTTCAACTTCATTTTTACAATAAACTCTGATGTCATTCAAGCTTGGACTTTCATAAACACATTCACCATCAATAAAAATCGGAACCTGAAGATTTTTAGCATAGAAATTAGTAATTTTCTTCTTTTTCCATACATGAATTTCATCAAATATTGTATAAGGAATTGCATCATTGATAACTTCATGTGACATTCCAACAACATCTGCTATAGGACTGTTTGTTATTCTGTCATAAAGTCTCCAAACTTTCTTATATCCAGGGTTGGTAATTTTTTCTTCATTTTCAGAAAGCTTAATCTTAGGAATTATACTTCCTTCCTTTTCAATGGCTACAAGCTTGTAAACACACCCAAATACAGGTTCTGATTTAGCTGTTATAAGTCTTTCCCCAACTCCAAAAGAATCAATCTTAGCTCCCTGATCAAGTAAATCCGTAATAATAAATTCATCAAGACTGTTAGAAGCAACAATGCTGCAGTCTATTAAACCTGCTTCATCAAGCATTTCTCTGCATTTCTTACTTAGATATGCAATGTCTCCTGAGTCTATTCTGACACCCTTTAATCTCTTGCCCATCGGCTCAAGAATCTCTCTGGAAACTTTTATTGCATTTGGAATTCCGCTGTTAATTACATTATATGTATCAATGAGCAGTGTACAGCTGTCAGGGTAATTTTCAGCATAAACTTTAAATGATTCATATTCGCTTTCAAACATTTGAACCCATGAGTGGGCCATAGTTCCAAGAGCTGGTACTCCGAACACTTCATCAGCTAAGGTTGTGGCCGTTCCAACCACTCCTCCTATGTAGGCAGCTCTGCCACCATATATTGCACCATCATAGCCTTGGCTTCTTCTTGCTCCAAATTCCATTATTGGTCTTCCTTTGGCAGCTCTGACTATTCTGTTTGCCTTTGTCGCAATTAAGCTCTGATGATTTATAGTCAATAATAGCATTGTTTCTATAAGCTGAGCATCAATTGTCTTTGCTCTAACTGTCAACAAAGGTTCTCCAGGAAAAACTGGAGTGCCTTCAGGAATTGCATAAATATCTCCGGTAAATTTAAAGTTTCTAAGATACTTTAAAAATCCCTCTTTAAATATATTTTTGCTTTTTAGATATTCAATATCTTCATCTGTAAACTGCAATTCTTTTATATATTCTATTACTTGTTCTAATCCTGCAACAATGGAAAACCCAGCTCCGTCAGGGTTCTTCCTGAAAAACATATCAAAATATACTATATCATCCTTCATTCCATTTGAAAAATATCCATTTGCCATTGTAAGCTCATAAAAATCCATAAGCATAGATAATTTTCTGTCACTAAAATTATTGTAATACATTAATATTCTCCTGCTAATTTATTTTTTCAATTACTTCTATACCACTGATATGCATATTATACAAAGCAAACAAATTCATGAGGTATCCGTCGTGTGAACCTACATCATATGTTTCTACGCAATTTTTTGGTACTATGATTGTCTTATTTATATTCTTTTCATTAAAATATGATTTTAAACTTAAAGCAAACTGAAGAACACATATATCAGTTACACATCCTACAATAATATAATTATCTACTTCTGTTTCATATTTTTTCAGCCAATCCTGAAATATCTTGCTGTGAAATCCATTAGTGCTATTTTTTTCAACATAATAAATGTTAAAATCATCAGAATATATATTTCTTAATTCAGGAATAATTTCTGCTTCTTCAGTTCCCTTAATACAATGTGCAGGGAAATATCTGAATTCCTGCGAATCTTTTTCATGATTATCTAAGAAAAATATCTTTTTATAACCTTTTGTTTTTTCATTAAGTTCTGCAATGTTGTTTGCTATAGAAGCAACGCGTGGAGATGATAATGCACCTGAATAAACAAATCCAACGACCATGTCTACTATAAACAAAGCTGTCTTGTCTCTATCCAATAAATTTAAATCAATTGTTTTTCCACTTAACTCTTGTTCTATTCTCTCAATCGCCTTCATTAAATCATCCCTTTGAACATTTCTATAATATTTAATAACATTATAGTGTTTATTCTAAAGTTTGTCAAAAATAAATAAATCAATAACAAAATCTATTAAATAACAAAAAACTGTGCTAGAAAGCACAGTTTTCTATAATTATTGTTTTTCTATAACTGTCATGTCTCCCTGAATAGCTTTAGTTGGACATTTTTGAACACATACCATACAATGTGTACATTTGTCATAATCAACCTTCGCTAAATTATCAGTTACATGAATTGCATCAAAAGCACAATTCTTTTCACAGATTTTACATCCTATACAACCTACAGAACATACATCTTTAACAGCCTTACCAAAGTCTTTGTTGTGGCATCCTACAATTACATTATTTTTGTAAGGAACAAATTCTATAACTGCTTTAGGGCATTCTTCAATACATTTACCGCAAGAAGTACATTTTTCTTTATCGATAACTGCTAATCCATCAACAATTTCTATAGCATCAAAGTCACATACAACTTTACAGTTTCCGAATCCCAAGCAACCTCTATCACATGATTTTGGTCCGCCTTGAACTGCTGCTGCAGCTTTACAGTCTCTTACGCCGTCATATTCATATTTCTTAGTTGCTACACTATCACAGCCTTGGCACAATACATGCGCAACCTTTTTTTCTGCTTCTCCAGCTGTAGTTCCCATAACATCTGCTATTTGTTTGTGTCTATCGCTGCTCGCAACAGGACATCCATTTACAGGCGCTCTGCCTTCTGCTATTGCAGTTGCCATACCGTCACATCCGGGGAACCCGCATGCACCACAGTTTGCTCCAGGTAACAGATTTCTAACTTCAATAACTTTTTGGTCAACTTCTACTGCGAATAATTTTGCAGCAACTGCCAGTAATACTCCACATACGATGCCGATACCACCAGTAACTGCCGCTGCGCTAACTATAACCATATTTTATTCCTCCTATAATTTCAATCCAGAAAAGCCTAGGAATGCTATAGACATTAAACCTGCTGCAATTAAAGAAATAGAAGATCCCTTCAATGAATCAGGAATATCAGCATTATCAACTTTATCTCTAACTCCTGCAAACAATACAATTGCAAGCAAGAAACCTACAGAAGTACCAATAGAGTTTACCATTGACTCTATAAAGCTGTAGTCTTTTGTAATATTTATTATAGCAACTCCAAGAACTGCACAGTTTGTAGTAATTAAAGGTAAGAATATACCTAATGCTTGATACAAACCAGGAGCAGATTTCTTTAAGAACATTTCAACGAACTGAACTAATGCTGCTATTATCAAAATAAATACTATTGTTTGTAAATATCCTAAACCTAAATTATCCAAAATTAGCTTTTGAATTATAAATGTTATTATTGATGCTAATGTTATAACGAATATAACAGCAATACCCATTCCTGCTGCTGTATCTATTTTCTTAGATACACCAAGAAAAGGACAAATACCTAAAAACTGTGAAAATATAATATTATTTACAATAAATGATGTAATAAATAAACTAATTAATTCCATTTCTTACCTCCTATGCTTTCTTTCTTCTAGAAAGGTAATTTACAAGACCTATTAACAAACCAAGTGCTATAAATGATCCTGGTGGTTGCACCATAATCATCATTGGTTCATATGCTTCCGGAAGAATATTGATACCTGCTATTGTTCCATTACCTAAAATTTCTCTTACAGAGCTTAAGACTACCATTGCTATAGTATATCCTACGCCCATACCAAGACCATCTATTATAGAATCAACTACGCCATTTTTAAAAGCAAAGGATTCTGCTCTAGCAAGTATTATACAGTTAACAACGATTAAAGGTATAAACACACCAAGAGCCTGGTATAAAGGAAAAGTATATGCATGCATCAATAAGTCTATTATTGTAGTAAATGCAGCTATTATTATTACGAAAGCTGGTATACGAACTTCATCAGGTATGAGCTTTCTTAAAAGAGAGATTACTATGTTTGAGCCTGTTAAAACCGCTATAACTGCTATTCCCATACCAAATCCGTTTAATAGTGAAGTGGTAATAGCTAGAGTTGCACACATACCAACTTGTTGGGCGAAAATAGGATTTTCTTTTCCGATACCATTCTTAAATATTTCTAATTTATTCATGTTGACCTCCTATTTCAAATATTGACTGTAAATGCTTACAGCATTGTTAACAGCACTTACGAATGAAACTGATGACTTAGTTACCCCTGAAATAGCATCATAACTAGCAACTTCTGCGCTTGCATCTTTGCCTACAAACTGACTCCAAAAATCAGGTTCTGTTGTTCTTGTACCAAGTCCTGATGTTTCACTATGGGCAATTACACTCATTCCTGTAAATTTACCATCTTTATCTATACCAACATACAATTCCATATCTCCGCCATAACCTGGTGTTGGAGTTAATGTTTGTACTACTGTACCCATGGCATTTCCAGAACCGTCAACTATAGTTAACAAGTCAACAAATTTAGCATTTTCGGCCTTAATAGATTCAACTAAAGCTGCATCGTCAAATGGTACAAATGTATTTGCACCAGGCGCTACTGCTTGTATTACTTCTGGACTCATACTTGCACTTAAATCATTTTGTTCAATTCTATCTTTTGTAAAATCATTAAGCCAAGCTAATGAGCCTGCTGAAATAGCTGAAATAATAAATAATACTCCTGCTAATCTAACAAAATTATTTTTCATTTTTCTTACCTCCTGCTACTCCAAACACTTTTGGTTGTACATACATATTTATCATTGGAGTAAGGATATTCATAAGAAGGATTGCATAAGAAACTCCTTCTGGGTAACCGCCTACTTTTCTTATAAGCATAGTAAGTGCACCTGCTCCAACTGCAAATATAACCTTACCTTTGTCAGTAACTGGGCTAGTAGCATAATCAGTAGCCATAAAGAATGCTCCAAGCATTAATCCCCCACCAAATAAATGATAAGGAAGTAAGCTTCCGCCATCAACTACTAAAGCTATTACTGCTACAGTTCCAATATAGCAAGCTGGAATAATCCATTTTATAGTTCCTCTGTATATTAAATAAAGACCACCCAAAATAATTAGTATTGATGATGTTTCACCAATAACACCTGGTATGTTTCCTAAAAGCATGTCCCACACAGTAGGAAGCTGTCCAGCTGCACCTGCTTTAATAACTGTTAAAGGTGTTGCTGATGATACAGCATCAGTTACAGGGTCAATAAATCCACCTGCTACATGAGTTGACCATGAAGCCATTAAAAATGCTCTTCCGGCTAATGCAGGATTTAAAAAGTTAAATCCTATTCCACCGAATATTTGTTTTACTATTACTATTGCAAATGCTGAACCAGCAACTGCTACCCACCATGGCGCTGATGCAGGTAAATTAAAAGCTAACAACATACCTGTAACTACAGCACTTAAGTCAGTAACTGTTATAGGTCTATTCATAAATCTTTGACATGCAAATTCAGTAATTACTGCTGAGGCTACAGAAGCCACCACTAATATTATTGAACTAGTTCCAAAATAAAATATACTTGCTACTAAAGCCGGTAATAATGCAATAATAACATCAAGCATCATTTTTTGAGTTGTTTCATCATGTCTAATATGAGGTGACGATGAAGCAATCAATTTATTTTCCATCTGTTTTTCCTCCTATTTAACCTTTTTGCGTCTAGCT
>JAQSYS010000269.1 GCA_029256005.1 Sedimentibacter sp. | reverse complement strand
CCAAATCCACCTATTCCGCCTAGCAATCCGTCATCTCCACCAAAGCATACAAGAACTACTAAAAGTAAGAAGAAGAATAATAAACTGTCACCGCTATCTCCTAATATATTGTTAAACATATAGAACCTCCTAAAATTGATTTTTCTATATATTATTCAGAATGCAGCTAAGTGTTACTTCATTACTAATCATTTAATGTTTTTAAATAAAATATTATTCGATCAAGAAATGAGTCGCTGGCATTGGAATAACAACCATCGCATTTGCTGCAGTCCATTCTGGTTTTTATTCCGTATGGTTCATCATCTCGATATCTGTCGAAATTGCTTTTAATGGACTCAACATTCTCTAACATTCCGATTAAATATTTTTTTGAACCTTCATCAACATATGAATTATTAGTTAATCTATTTAATAGATATATTAATTCAATCATATCATACATTTTGTCATACTTGTCATGGTCGTATTGCCTTCTATTCATATTCACCACTCCTGACTTTTTATATATTATATGAAAAAATTGTTACATTTGCTAATAAATGATTGTCTAATAAATTAAAGATAAATACAAAAATGTTTATTTTTTTTAAGATTTAATATATAATACTCCTATAAAATGATAAATGAGGTATTGATATGAAAGTACTCAGCAATATTATTATAATAGCACTGATAGGACTGTTTTCATCAACATATTTATTCAATCTATCTCCTATAGATTACAGGGGTACAATTGATATAGAAACGCCTGAAGAAACAAGTACATTGAGTTTAGAATCATTAGAAGATGACTTACTCAATCCTGAATCAATTACCATAAATCATACATCAAGTGACGAAGAAATATTAAAAAGCGTTTCTGACAGTATTTTTAGCCTTGACATTTATCAGGGGAACACATTAGTTAAAGGTAATATAACAAATCTTGAACTTGTATCTCCATCAGTTAATATGACAATATCCGTCAACAAGGATAGTCCTATAATTACCACCTTGAATATTAGCAAGGATAAGCTAAAACTAGAAGACGGACAATATAAATTTGTTTTTAATTCAAATTTAATTTCAAATTTAGATAAAGCACAATTATCAGTTAATGTTACATACGATACTGGTGGAACATATTATCCTGCAGTTAACACAGCCCCACCTGGTACGAAAGGTTTAACTCTTTACTTCTCCACTGAAAATTCAGATACCTTGATACCTGTAACACGTTTTGTAGTTGAAGATAAATCTATAACTAGAATGGCAATAGAACAACTTCAAAATGGTCCAACAAACAGTGGAATGACTTCAGTAGTAAAAGATGTTACAAATACGACCTACAACAACGGAAATGTTGTTATTGACTTGCCAAGCTCTTATGCAGAATACAACAATGGCTCCACAGGTTCGTTCATGGCATATGAATCATTTGTGAAAACAATTTTTGAAGTTGACAGATATTGGCCTATCAATAGCATTACATTCACAGTTGACAGAAAAAAGGTTGATTCATACTTTCACGGACTCTCTAGTGAAGCAATTAATTCACTACCTAACAAAGAAAGAAATTATCTCTTATACATGGCTTACAAATTAAATGACAGATATTATTTGTTTGATTATGAAATTGATACCGTTAAGGCAGGAATAACTTCCGCTGACACATTAGAATTAAAAGCCCAAAAATTGTTTGATACTTATAAGGATATTGATATAAGTTTCGGAAATAGTCCAATACCAGATGGTATAGTATTAAACAGCGTCAAGGCTCAAGGAACAATGCTTGTTTTAGACTTTAGCAAAGAATTCCAAGAAGCATTAAAGGATAAAGATGATTTAAAACAAATGATGATTGAATCCCTTGTATATACATTCACTACAATTCCAGGGGTTGACAACATTAAATTAACTGTAAACGGGGAGAATCTGAAGAATTTTACGTCTTTCCAAGATGGAAGAGACTTGACAGGTCCATTATATCCGGCTGAATTTATCAATCCTGAATCAGTGCAACAGAATAATAATTAGGAAGGTATAACAATGAACGGTTTTAGAAATTTTATGACAGGACGATACGGAACTGATCAGCTTACTATAGCATTGCTTGTTGCAGGCATGATTTTAACATTTATAGGCAATGCATTTGATTTGTATTTCTTGATTATGTTAACCAATGCAATTTTTTTAGCATGTGCCTATAGGACCATGTCCAAAAATATTCTGGCAAGACAAAAAGAAAATTATAAATTTCTCCAGTACTGGAATCCTATCAAGTCATGGGGAGTAAATAAATATAACATCTTAAAATCCAGCAGAAATTATAAATATTTCAAGTGTCCTAACTGCAAGCAAGAGCTTAGGGTCCCAAGGGGCAAAGGTAAAATTGCTGTATCATGCAAAAAATGCAATATGAAATTTATTCAAAATTCATAGGCAGCAAAAGAGCGGTTCTTTAATTAAAAGAACCGCTCTTAATTATTAACATTCTAATGTGTTTTTTCCGATTGGTGTATGCTTAAACACTGTCATGAATGCTGCTGCTGAAATTATCCCTGCTGCAGACTGAATTGTATTGCCTGGTATTTCACTGATTGTTGAAATAAAGTTTCCAACCATTAATGACCCTACAACATAGTAAGCAAATATCTGCCATGCACTTCCTACTACAGCTCCAAGAATCCATTTATACTTTAAATTATTTGGTAATTTTTCTATGAATGTTCCCATTATTAATGCCATAATCCCTTTTATAATGAATGTTGGAACTGCATAGAAAGAGTACCCTCCGATTACATCTGCCAACGCTGCTCCTATTGCACCTGCCCATGCTCCATTTTTCTTGCCCAGTAGCAATACTGCTATAAATATAAAACCGTCTCCTAAATGAGTATATCCGTTTGTTACAGGTGAAGGTACCTTTATTATAAAAGTTGCAACGCATATTAATGCTGCAAGCAGTGATGTGTACACCATTTCTTTAATTTTTTTATCATTCATATCTATCACCATCCATTATGTTATATGTTTTTTACATTTATATATTTATTATATGCTAATCTGTACTCTTTGAAAGATACAGTTTGATAATTATTGCAGATGACAGATAAAAAGACAAAAAAAATAGCTCGGCACCCTCACGTCACACGAAATGATCCACTTATTGCTGCTTCCTTCCGGACCTGACACGTTCATAGGATTTCGTTGCGCGAGACCGAGCTATATGAATGATAACATAAACAAATTTTTATGTCAATGTAAAAAATTTACTTTATTTACTTCAAAACTTCAAGGGTTTTTTCTTCTTCAAACTGCTTAGTGTACAACGTATAATAATAACCTTTGCTTTCTATTAAACTCTTATGAGTTCCTTGTTCTACTATTTTTCC
>JAQSYS010000268.1 GCA_029256005.1 Sedimentibacter sp. | reverse complement strand
TAATGCAGGAATAAAAGGCACTGCTAATGATGAAACACCACAAAGAAACAATACAAGTATTAAAGATTTTCTGGCATCCAGATGCCTTTCAATGTATATGTTAACTGTAAAATTAACTATCAATGTTACAATACCAATTATAGCTTTAATTATTCCGTTATATGAGGATGGAAGTCCAAGAGCATCCTTTAAGTAGTAGTTAAAAGCATTATCATAGGCAGTAGTTGCAATGCTTGTTAAAAGCACTACAGTCAGAAAAGTTATTAATATTTTAGGCATTTCTCCTATAATGTCATTATATGCTTTAAATGGATTCAAGGATGTATTTGTTGTGAATTTTGTATTATTCTTGCTGTCAGCTACCAACATATATGTTACAATACCATTCAACACTATGGATGAGGTCTGAAGTATAAATACAGCTATAATAGAAACATTTCCAAGTACGCCACCTATGAAATATCCAAATGCAGCCCCCACTGAATTTATTGCAACATAATAGCTCATATGACAACCTCGGTTATTTTTATCTGTCAAATTCACTAGGTAAGCAAGGCTACATACATATACTCCTGCACTAAAAAAACCAGCTATCAATCTTGCAACTATAGTCATAAAAACTGTATCAGTCATACCAAATAAAAACTGTGCTAGTCCATATACAGGTCCTGTAAATGCCATAACTTTGATATGACCATACCTGTCCCCAACTGTTCCCCATATTAGAGAGCCTAAAAAGTAGCAAAGAGACATAGCTGCAAATGACATGCCGAACAAATAGTCACCAAAACCTTTTTCAATAAACATGGTAGGCGTTACTGGATGAGCAAAATTGCTAAATATTGAAAACATTCCGAAAAACACATATAATCTAATTATTGAAGCTTTTCTCAATTGGCCCTCCGGCATTATCTTAATTGTCGTAAAAACTATACAACAAAAATACAATATTTTCAAGTTTATTTTAATATTTGAGCAGTTTCTTACGAAACTGCTCAAGTTTAAAGTATATTCTTTACTACATAATCAATTAATTTAGGTATGTTCTCCAACAAATCCTTTTTATAAACTCTTTCAGTATATTTGTGCAAATCCCTTCCCCAAGGACCAACATTTAAAACAGGAACTGATTGTTCCTTAATTATATCTAATGGTATATAATACATATCTCCCCAGAAAATCATATTGCTGCTTATATAATCAATGTTTTCATTATCTGCTGTAAACAAAGCATAGCTCAAATCAGATATGCCTGTAAAATAATTCTGTGTGTATAGACCATATCCAATCTCTTTACGTGAAAATTTGTCCATTTGCTCTATTAATTTATTAATTCCTTCTGCATTATCAAGCATTGAATTATTTGTGCTTGGGTAATATGGAGGAGCTAATGCGATTACAACAATAGGTGACAAATCACTATAATATTCCAGAGTTTTTTCAATTAAATCATACGCACCTTCAATTCGTGTAATTTCATTTTTAGAAATCATTTCTTCTAATTCTTTTTGATATTTTGTTATGGCAGTTTTAAAGCTTTCACCTTTTTCCTCTAATATTTCATTGTATATTTCTCCATAAAATTTAACATTAACTTTCCAATCGAATCCTCCATAATTCATGTTGGATAATCTTTTGTAAGTATCATAGCTTGTTTTCATATCAGAAATAACTTCTTCAAATGCTTCCTTGCTTATTTGTTTAAGCTGTTCCAAAATTTCTTTTGGCGATTTAGCAAGAGTCAAAATCGACATATAACCACCAGCAGTAATAGGCAGAGAAACATCATATACATCCTTCCTATCCTTAAAATACAGCCATGTAGGTGGCGGTGTTACCGTATTGCCGGCTTTTTCAATAAAATTAGGATTTAGTTCAGTCTTTCTGATTATTGCTGATAATAAATTAATAGGATTAAATCCTTTGTAAATTTGTCCAACATGAGCAAGCTTGCCTCTCACCATAAATATAGGCATGATTTTCCCCACAGAACCGTCATATATGGTTATTTCATTATCTTTTATCTTTTCATGTGGTTCAACATTAAGCATTAGGACATATTCCAAATTATACTTTTCTTTTAAATCTTTGATTAAATATATTGCTGACCTCATACCAGCTGACAAGTTTTCTTCATCAGGCACACCAATCAAAAGGATATTGCCATTAAAGCTTTCTCTTTCTGAATATTCCTCAAACAATGAAAGAGTTATGCTAGCCCCACCCTTCATATCTGAGGCACCTCTTCCAAAAAACCATTCTCCTGAGTACAAGTCTGTTTTTGCTGTTTCGTCCATTTCAACGTTTTCTGACTTATATAACTTCTCAAGCTCATATGGCTGATATGCAAATTCTTTAAATTTACCGTAATCGTCAACATCTACGGTATCAGTGTGATGTATCATGATTATGGTCTTACTTCCCTCTCCTTTTAGCAGTGCCCAAGGTGACTTCCTGTTTAACTGATCGTTCTTGATTTCATGCAGTCCACAAAACTGAGGATTTTCCTTAAGGTAAGGCACCTTCTCAAACCATTTTGTAAAAAACACTTCATTATTTCTTTCAAGCTCAGTTCCTGTATGTGTTCTTGCTTTCAGATAATCAAGTAAATTTTTCTCTATTCTTTCAGATAATTTCATTATTTTTATCTCCACTTTTCTCTTTGAATATTTGCATTTATAGTATACATCATTAATTATCTTTGTCCATATTTTTTATTTTCTATTTGTGTGATTTTATCACAGTATTTTTTAAGGTAATATTATATTATTTAAGCATATTGCTATAACAGCAATAATAAATCATCAGGAGGTTTTCATTGACAAACTTTTTTAAGAATTTAAAAAACAACAAATATTTATTTATTTTAAATCTGATTTATTTTGCACTAGGAATTGTTAATATTCATTTTGCTCTTTTGGGATTCATATGTATGATCTTACCAATTTACTTATTAGTAAAAACAAAAAAGAAAACATACTGCCAAGGATATTGTCCAAGATCAAATCTATATACCAAGACAGGTAAACTTACGAGTAAAATATCAGGTAAAACTCCTTTGTTCTTTATACGAGGAAATATGAAATGGATTATGCTGGCTTATTTTGGAGTAAGCTTGCTTTTCATAACTATGTCAACAGTCAGAGTTGCATCAGGGTTGATGTTACCATTAGAGCAATTGAGATACTTCATTATTTTAAAAGTTCCGTTTATTATGCCACAGCTAATTGATTTTAACAACTTACTCCCTTGGGTAACACATTTATCGTACCGTTTTTATTCAATGATGATGACCACAACCACACTTGGATTAGCTCTCGCCTTAATATACAAACCAAGAACATGGTGCACAATCTGCCCCATATCTACAATATCAGATGTGTATACAA
>JAQSYS010000267.1 GCA_029256005.1 Sedimentibacter sp. | reverse complement strand
AGTTATGGTAAAAAATATTGAATACCCTGATTATGTAGATTATTATTACTTCACCAAAGGAAGCAATGTAATAAAACTCGAAAGAAAAAATGATTCCGATATAATATACTCAAAATACATTCGATTCAACAACCCCAGAGAAGCATTGGAATGCTTTGAGGATAGATGTTGGATAAGAGATAAAAGATAGATGGTATTATAATGTCAATAGAACCACTAGTGACTGTCAACTTATAAAATTCGGGGCTTGGCACCACCTTCAACGGGTAGGACTTAAGCCCTCTATATAGTTATTGATTCTGTTCTAAATAATTTTCTTCATGAATTTTCTTAGCAGCAACAATATCCATCCTACTGAAACCATTATGCATAAAATCAAGTACGTGATTTTACCTTCCATGGCATACTTAGCCATCCAAAAGGACGGCAGTATCATTGCCAGGTATTGTATCCTTGCTGAAACAAAAAACGGCAACAAAATCCCAATCATTGAAATTCCGGACATCTTTGTGATAGCCATTCCTTCCACCTTGTTTGCTGAAAGAGAAACCACCATCATTGAAGTTATGAAACCAAGCACTGACGATAAAAAAGACAGTACTGTTATCATTTCAAGTGATATTATGGTCAATGAAAATACATTCATGACTATTATTGATACCAATAATGAAAAAATCAAAGGAAACACCAATCTGGAAATTAAGTAACCTCCCCTGCCAATAGGTGTAACTGACATGTATTTTGTGATGCCGTCATCAATTTCTCCCAGAATAACCATTGAAGATGCAAAGCTGAACATCATTGGAGTCAATACCACAAGAAACAAATCAAATATGATAAAATATGGAACTAATACTTCTTTTCGGCTATAATACCCAGTCAGAAATTTTTCAGCTGCGGGGATTCCAAATTTAATGAACAGTCCATATAAAACCGGTGCCAGACATGAGAGAAAAAGCATGGCATCTCTTGCAATTTGATTTATATACTGCATGAATGAAATCCATAGTCTTTTATATTTCCAATGTGTCACAGACTTACACCTCCTGCATTTTGAAACATTTTCCGAATATACTTATGAGCAATGAAGTACAAAACCACAAGCCACATGCTTAATATGGCTGAAAGCAAAAACAGATGTTTGCTGTTTCCGCTTATAAGACTTATTATGATACAGCCCGGGTGAATCAACATTAACATGCTGTCATAACCGAACAAGTAAAATATTGGCGGCAAAAAACTGATTATTTCTATTGGAACGGACGTTGTCAAAAATTGATTGAGACTTGATATATTAGCTGCAACAATTAGTCCGCACAATGTGAAAAATGCGGAACCAAAAGCTATGCCCACAACTGAAGCAAATAAGCTTTTTGTGCCTGTGGGCAACATAATTGTTATTCCTACAACCACAGATATGAACAAAAGAGACATCACTTTTGACAATATGTATTCACCTGTTTTTACAGGAGATACGGCAATGGAGTTCAATACCCTTTCGCTTTTTTCAAGCAGCACAATGGCCCCCATAAAGAAAAGTCCCATTGCTGCAGGATCTGAAAAAACCATTATGGCTGCAGCCCTTTCTCGCCAGACTAAAGGCATGACAAAAATTAATAATATGTAGACAGCAGTAAATACTGCATAAACAAGATAAAAACCATATTTGAACTGGAACCTTATATCTCCCTTAATCAAATTTATAATCCTCATTGAAGTACTCTCCCCGTAACTTCCATAAAAATATCATTTAATGTAGGCTCACTGCTGTGTATTGATAAAACCCTGTTGCTTGTTATAAGTTCTTGGAGTTTTTTATCGCCAGATGTGTGACTGAGCAAGCATTCCCCTGTTTTTTCAGTTCCGTCTAAATATGTGTAACTGATTTTGGATGCTCCTTTTGGCATTATAAGATTATGTGGCGAATCCAAGGCCTTGATATTTCCGTCAACAATGAATGCCACCCTGTCACAAAGTTCAGCGGCATCTGCCATGTTGTGTGTAGTGAGTATAATTGTCTTACCGGTTTTCTTTTCCTGGAGTATTATATTTTTCATGTCTCTGCTGCTGTTGGGGTCTAGGCCGCTTGTAGGTTCATCCAAGAACAAAATGCCCGGATTGTGCAGCAACGCCTTTATAAAATTAAGCCTTGACTTCATACCCTTGGAATATTCTGAAACTTTTTTGTCCCCATCGTTCTTAAGCCCCACCATTTCAAGCATTTCATCAATATTTCGAAGTTTTTTTGAATACAATGAACCAAAAAACTCAAGGTTTTCTCTTCCTGTCAGCTTTTCATAAAGGCTTGGAAATTCAAAGTCCACACCTATATTTTCATAGAAATCATTTCTGAAATCTTTGCTTTCAATACCATTTACAACTGATCGACCTTTATATGTCTTAATCAAGCCTGTTAAGATTTTTTGAAGTGTACTTTTGCCCGCTCCTGACGGACCGAGAAATCCGAATATTTCTCCTTCCGAAACTTCAAAACTGATGTTTTCCAGGAATTTATTCTTTGTATAGCTAAATGATAAATCAACAACCTGAATCATATTCTTCCTCCATCAACTGAATTACCAAACCATAAATCATCAATTTCAAGGAACCGTCAAAAACTTCCTCCCCTATTTCCCTTTTGTGAAGCATGGTAAGAAATATTCCCCTCAATGCACCGCTGAAATATTGCATGTTTTTTTCTTTTACATGAGGGATTAAATCTATGAGCTTTTCCATCATTACATAATCATCACTGAGGTGCTTTTCTACAGTTTCATTTGGAAGCTTTCGCATCAAGAGTTCCAATTCTCCGTTTGTCATCATTTTCAAAAGAAATGTATCATCTACCTTCTTGTATATTTTAAAAAGAAGATTTGTAAGATTTTGTGAAGTTATTTTTCCTTTTATGAGATTTGCTTCTCTTAAGAAATGATTTTGAATTTCATCGTGCAAATCATTTATAACATCAAAAAGCAGCAGTTCCTTTGAATCATAAAACAAGTAAAATGTTCCTTTTGGTATATTTACTCGCTTTACCAGTTCATCCACGGTGGTTTTTTTTACCCCATACAAATTTAGGCACTGGTGTGCCTCCTCTTTTAATCTTTTTATAATATATTCCTTTTCCTGTGAAGAATATGACTTTGGCATCTTTGCTCCTTAAACTATTTGACTATTTTTATATTTATAGTCATTATAACCCATAAAATTATCTTCTGCAACACAATTTAATAAAAAATATGAAATAAAAAAAGAGCCTTAGCTCTTAAATTGAAAAAAATATATTTGGACGTTATGACACTATTCTAAATCCTGTATGTTCATCTTGTTCATTTCCTGCTTGTTCTTTTCCTTTACTTTTTCTCTGCACGCCTTGTAAATTCCAAGATTTATGACTGCA
>JAQSYS010000266.1 GCA_029256005.1 Sedimentibacter sp. | reverse complement strand
TATACTTGTTTTTAATTCTTTCCTTTAATTTAAACTGAACGAAAATCTGCTCATGCTTGCCTACTACTGAAATTATAAAAATCAGGACAAAGCCCGCTAATGTAACAGGAACAGTAATTTTAAAAAACTCAAATACACCTATATTGTAATAAGAGAACAAATAAAGATTTTGAGGATTACCCACCGGAGTAAGCATGCTTCCAAGATTTGCAGCAACTGTCTGCATCACAGTAACAAAAATCATTTTGTCAGTTTGTCCTGTTATTTTAAGCACCAACAGTGAAAATGGTACAAAGGTTATGAGTGCAACATCATTTGTTATTAGCATTGAACTGAAAAAACATATCAATATTAATGATAAAAATAGTCCTCTTGTATTATTAGCGCCTGAAGTCATTCTTTCAGCAAGCACATTGAAAAGTCCTATATCCTTTAAACCAGCAATAATAACCATTAAGCAAAACAAAATGGTAAGCACTTTAAAGTCAATATAATTAATATATTGCGTTGATACCGGAACAAAAAATGATGTGCATAATGCTGCAAAAAAAGAAATGATCAATACTGTTTCTGTTTTTAAAAATCTTATTAATTTATCCATGATTTCTCCTATGTATTGCAATAAAGGAATTATAGCACAAAATTTATGTATTATTAATAAATTTTTTGGTTCTATTAAATTATTTTTCTGAATTTATCAAGTAAACATCAATATGGTAATTATTTTTTTTATTGATTATGCTGATGAATTACAATATAATAAATTAATGAAACTAATTAACAAATGATGAGGCTGATATGATAAAAATAAAAATAAATGAAGTGGCAGAAATATTAAATGCTGATGTTATCAACAGTATTAACCAAGACAAATACATATGTGGGATAAGTATTGACTCCAGAAAGGTGTATGAAAGTAATTTATTTATTCCTATAAAGGGAATGACAACAAACGGTCATTCATACATTCTAGATGCAATTCGAAATGGTGCTGTAGCGACATTGTGGAACAAGGACGAACCTAACCCTCCAACTGATATTGCAGTATTATTGGTTGATGATACTGTAAAAGCCCTTCAGGACTTAGCTTTAAATTATAGAAACAAGTTAAATGTTAAAATTGTTGGAGTAACAGGAAGCAATGGCAAGACTTCAACAAAGGACATAACTGCAAGCATATTGTCACAAAGATTTAAAACTCAAAAAACCATGGGAAATTACAACACAGAAATAGGAGTTCCATTTACATTATTAAGTCTTGATGAGGACTGTGAAGCAGCAGTAATAGAAATGGGAATGGAAAGGAAGGGCGAAATAGATTTCCTTACTCGCTTGGTACAACCAGATGTAGGAATAATAACAAGCGTCGGACTTGTTCATATAGACAATTTTCCTTCTATTGAAGAAATAGCTAAAGCAAAGCTTGAAATTGTTAACGGAATAAAGGATGACGGATTGTTTATTTATTTTGGAGATGACCCTTTGATTCAAAACACTGTTAAAGATACAGAAATAAAAGGAAGTATAAGAAGACAGACCTTTGGGTTTAATGAAGACAATATTTTATACCTTAAGAGTTTTTATGAAAATTTAGACGGAATTAACTTTAAGGTAAGTGACGGTAGATTTGATGAGCTCCATGCTGATATGCTTGGAAAACACCAGTCATTAAATTCCATGGCAGCAATTCTTGGAGCATTGGAGCTGGGAATGACGCCTGATGAAATAAGACTTGGACTGTTAGAAATAGAAAAAACAGGCTTAAGAAATGAAATTATCAAAATAAATAAATGTACAATTCTTAATGATTGCTACAAATCAAATCCTGTTAGTATAAATGCAGCATTAGATATATTTGAATTGTTTGAATCTAACAAGAAAATAGTTGTGCTTGGTGATATGCTCGGATACAGAGAAATGAGTCATGACATGCATTATAATGTTGGCAAAGACTTGGCGACGCATAATATTGATGAACTTGTAACCATAGGTCAGGAAGCCAAATTTATGGCTAAGGGTGCAAAAGAAAATACAAATATAAAAAACATAAAAGAGTTTGATACAAAAGAAGAAGCAACTGAATATTTAAAGAAATATTTAAAAGATGATTGCTCAATTTTAATAAAGGGATCTAGATTTTTAAAGCTTGAATATATAGCAAATACATTAAAGGATTTGGAGGGAAATTAATGAAAACAAAATTAGCAATATTGTTTGGGGGCAAGTCCGATGAGTATTCAGTTTCATTGCATTCTGCTGCTGCAATAATTAAAAATGTACCGGAAGAAATGTTTGATGTGACATTAGTAGGTATTACTCAGGATGGCAAGTGGCTTTTGTATGAAGGTTCGGTTGACAATGTTAATGACGACACATGGCACAAGGAAAATTTAAGCCCGGTGTTTTTGAATATGGGAAATGATTTTAAAGGACTGGTTAAGCTTAATTTAGGAAACAATACATTTGAGAAAATAGAAATCGACTGTATATTCCCAGTTCTTCATGGAAGAAATGGCGAAGACGGAACAATCCAAGGACTCTGCCAAATGTCAGGAATTCCGTTTGTAGGATGTGACATGACTTCATCTGCAGTTTGCATGGATAAAGAATTCACTCATGTTATATGCGAAAACTCAGGAATTAAAACAGCACCATATATAGCTGCAGTTAATTCAAACAAGCTAAATGTGAAAAAGCTTTATGAACAGGCATATGAAAAGCTATCTTTACCAATGTTCATCAAACCTGCCAACAATGGTTCTTCAATTGGAATAAGCAAGGTTAGAAATTATGATGAATTTGAAAAAGGACTTATTGAAGCATTCCAGTATGACAATAAGGTTGTAATTGAAAAAATGATTGAAGGTTTTGAAATAGGCTGTGCAGTATTAGGCAACGAGGAATTGATAATCGGAGAGGTTGATGAAATAGACACTAAAAATGACTTCTTTGATTATGTTGAAAAATATAGCCAGCACAATTCTAAAATATATTGCCCTGCAAGAATCAGTGATGAATTAAAGGCTGAAGCTAAACAAATAGCTGAAAAAACATACAGAGCTCTTGGATGCAAGGGGCTTTCGAGAGTTGATATGTTTGTGACACCTGATAACAAAATATTTTTAAATGAAATAAACACTATTCCGGGCTTAACTGATTTAAGTAGATATCCGTCTATGTTGAAAAAGATAGGTATTGAATATAGTGATTTGATTGTTAAGTTAGTGGAACTAGCTATGGAATAGTAATTAAAAAGGAGATTTTTCGCTGCTGAAAGCTCAGCTCGAACAATCTCCTTTTTTTAGCCATTTATTTTTTTAATCCCAATATTTCTCTTGCTTCATCTGGAGTTGCAACTTCACGTCCCATTTCTTTTGAAAGACGAGCAACTCTTTCAACTAACTGAGCATTTGATTTAGCTATT
>JAQSYS010000265.1 GCA_029256005.1 Sedimentibacter sp. | reverse complement strand
AAATTTATTCTTTATCGCAGTTATTTTAATTCAGGTAAATCAAAAAATCTAAGATTATCCATGCTTAATGGAAGTTCTTTGTTTTCTATACCTTTAATAACTTTAACTGCAATATCATTAAATGGTGTTGGAATATTATATTTCTTACCTTGTTCTACAACAAAACCATTAATCATATCTACTTCTGTCTTTTTACCTTTTTCTAAGTCCTGAAGCATACTTGCCTTAGCTGTCTTTTTGTCTTCGTAAAATTTAGCGAAACATTTTTGAGAATATTTAAAATTCTCCAATGAGTCAACTTTACCAAAATCCCTCATATCCATGCCCATAACATCTACAAGTTTAATTCCTGCTGCTTCACAGACATTAACTATATCGTTTGCAATATAGCTTAAGCATGCGCTTGCCTTTGGATTATCTAGAACTTCTCCAAAAACAGAACCTGTTACCGCTGACATACCACTCATGCAGCTGTTTAAAATTAATTTAGACCAACGTGCTCCCATTAAATTTTCAACAATATTTACTGGTCCCATATATTCAAGAATACGAGCTACTTTCTTTATACGTTCAGAAACCTTGCCATCAATTTCCCCTATATCAAATAAGGTATCACCAGATGTAACATCTTGTGTAACTTCAGATACTCCCGGACTTATGAAGGTTGCTCCCCAAAGTACTGTTCCCCCAATTGTTCTGTCTCCTCCTATATAATCTGATACGCTGTATTCCGGAACACCGTTTTGCAGAGTGCAGATTACGCTGTCATCATTAAGGAATTGTTTTATGTGCGGAAGAGCTTCAGAATTTGCTGTTTGTTTTGTAAACAGAAATACTACATCATATTTTCCTTCCATTTGTTCAGGTGTAATTGCTTTCACCGGTACTGTAAAATCTGCACAACCAATTATGTGTGCGCCTTTTTCATTAAGTGCATTAACATGATCTACATAGCTATCTATTAATGTAACTTCAAGACCATTTTTAATCAAAAAAGCTCCAAGTACAGTTCCCATAGCTCCGCAACCGTAAATTGCTACTTTCATAAAGCTTGCCTCCAATATTTTTATTCTCATATATCATTAAGCAAAATACGTGCCAAAGACAATAACGTGTAACTTGCTCACTTTCTGAAATACTTAAAAGTAATGTGTGTTGAACTTCAACAATTTTAAACAAATAATGATTAATTTAACTACAGTCCTTTTTGATGACATTATCTTTGGACAGAATTAACATAACTTAATCGATTTATACAATAAACTAAAAAAACATTATATATTAAAAGAATATTTTATGTGTAGATAAATTCTACAAAAGGCAACGTTTGGTGTTTAATTAATACACACAACAGTACAAAGCGTTATTTTTGTTAAAAGGCATTTTGCGGCATTTTTGATGATTTCTCAGGAGTATTAGTGGTATAAGGCAGTTGGCATAATAATTGCTTAAGGTTTACTATAATACTTATTTTACAAGGAGACATAATGAAAGGATTAACGATTAATAATCTAGTAGTAGGACAAAAATCATCTTTCTCAAAAACAATCACAGAAACAGATGTTTATATGTTTGCAGGCATAAGTGGTGACATTAACCCTGCGCATATTAATGAAGAATATGCGAAGAATACATTTTTTAAAAGCAGGATAGCTCATGGGATGATAACAGGAGCATTAATATCTGCAGTCTTAGGCGTTCAGCTACCAGGACCAGGTACAATATATGTGTCACAAGCATTGAACTTTTTAGCACCTGTTTATTTTGGCGATACAATTACGGCAACTGCAGAAATAAAAGAGATTTTATCAGAAAAAAACAGAGTAATACTAGAAACATACTGTTTAAATCAGAATGGCGTTAAGGTTACATCAGGAGAAGCTGTTATTATTCCACCAAGATAAAAATAAAAAACATGTTTAGGGGTATCCTAAATTTAAGATTGAAAAATATCTTTATTAAGGATATTGTTTGTATAGAAATTAATATGTAAATGTGCTATAATTCTTTGATTCATAAAATGGAGGACTTTAAATGAATATAAACGAGTTTAATTGTTCATTCGCTTATAAAATACTTAAAAGTCTGTATTATGCCGTAATTACAGATAATGAAGGAAAGATAGTGTTTTTAAGCAGTAATTATGAGCAGCTACTAAATGTAAAGGAAGAAGATTATATAGGAAAACCTATTCAAGAGATAATACCTACATCTGAGATACCACGAGTTATGGAGACACTAAAAGAGGACATTGGTTATCTCTTTACCCTTAAAAATGGCAAAACTGTTGTATGTAATAGAATTCCAATTATAGATGATGGTAAGCTTTTAGGTGTAATAAGTTCAGCTACCTTCTACAATTTAAATGAAGTAGCTATATTGAGCCAACAAATCAAAGAATTGCAAAATGAGAATTTTGAATATAAAAAGAAAATTTCAGAACTTGCTTCTGCTTCTAAGCAACAATATTCAATTAATAGTATAATAGGTAATTCTAAACCAATCACTTTAATAAAAGAAACCATACAAAGATTTGCTAAATCAGATTTAACTTTTTTAATTACAGGAGAGACTGGTACTGGTAAAGAAGTTTTTGCTAATGCAGTTCATGAATTAAGTGACAGAAGAAATAAGAATTTTGTAAAAATAAATTGCGCTGCTATTCCAAAGGATTTATTGGAATCAGAGCTTTTTGGATATGAGCCTGGTTCTTTTTCCGGAGCACTGAAAGAAGGCAAAATGGGTAAATTTGAACTTGCGAACCATGGTACACTTCTATTGGATGAAATCGGTGAAATGTCTTTAGACTTGCAATCTAAACTGTTACGAGTTTTGCAGGAAAATGAATTTGAGCGTGTGGGAGGATTAAAGCCTATTAAGCTGGATGTTAGAATAATCTGCAGCACAAATCAAAATATTGAGGAACTAGTAGAAAATGGACAATTCAGAAGAGATTTGTTTTATAGAATTAATGTAATAGAAATTCACATACCTCCATTAAAAGATCGTTTAGATGATATACCTCTATTATGCAATTACTTTATAAATTCAATAAATAATTCTTATGGGCTTGGTGTAACGCAAATTAATGATAATGTGTATTCTTTGTTTAAAGAATATGAATGGACCGGCAATGTAAGAGAATTAAAGCATATTCTTGAACGTGCCTGTATAATGGCTGGTTCAGGTCCATTAAAACTAGAACATTTTGATTTTTTTGTATCACGAATACACAAAAAAAATAATTCTAGTATTCCGTATAAGTTATCGTCAAATAATGTTTCATTGCAAGATATTTATAGAAACAAAAGGTAATAAATCGTCAGCAGCAAAACTTTTAAATATAGATAGAAGCAGTCTATATAATAAACTGAAAAAGTATGGAATACAGATGTAGTAAATTTCATGCTAGTGAGACAAATTTATATAAACTTTTTTAGCATTTTTATTAATTATGTATAAATAAAATACTCCTACTAAGACTAATAAAAAAAGAACAGGAGTATTTTTTATGTCAGAATATAAAGGTAGAGTTGACATTCGCGAAATAATGCCCCATCAAGATAAATATCCAACAGTTAAGGAGACTTTCGAATCATTAAATATTGGGGAAAAGATGGAATTATTAAATGACCATGATTTTAAACCTATTTTTACCTACAAGTTTCCTGAAGACTTTCCGGATCAATATGAATGGAATTATTTAGAGCAAGGACCGGATGTCTGGAGGGTGGAAGTAATAAAAGTATAGCTAATATAACGAATATTTAAACATCTCGCAAGAGATGTTTTTTTACTTTAAATTTTTAGAAATAGCATACAAAATATTATTAATAGACAAAACATATATGAATATTGTATTTCACTCTTTAAGAGAAATATGATATAATTCATCTAATTAAATTTCGAAAGGTAATCTTATGATCTTAACATTAGAAAACATCTCTAAAAGCTTTGGTGAAAAAGTTTTATTAGATAATATAAATTTATATATAAATGATAATGATAAAATTGGTGTTGTTGGAGTAAACGGAACTGGTAAATCCACCATGCTTAAAATTGCGGCGCATATTGAAGAGCCGGACAGTGGAAATGTTGTATACAGCAGTGGAGCAAGAGTTTGTTACTTGCAACAAGTTCCTGAATTTATGGAAAATACAACTGTTTTAGAACAAATTTTTATTAATGCATCTTCAGAAACAAAAATGCTCATGGAATATGAAGCAAAGTCTATATTAAATAAGCTAGGTATAACAGAATTTGATAAGGATGTTAATTTGCTATCAGTGGGTCAAAGAAAAAGGGTAGCCATTGCAAGTGCATTGGTAAATCCTTGTGAATTGTTAATATTAGATGAGCCTACTAACCATTTAGACAATGATATGATAATATGGCTTGAAAATTACTTAACTAAATTTTCAGGAGCTATTTTGATGGTTACGCACGATAGATATTTTTTAGATAGAGTTTCTAACAAAATAGTTGAGTTAGACAAAGGAAATTTGTTTTCATATGAAGGAAATTATTCTAAATTTCTGGACATTATATAAGAAGGAGCTTGCTTGGATACAAAGAGGAGCCAGAGCCAGAAGTACAAAGGCTAAAGGAAGAATTCAGGAATTTGAAAAACTGAAAGATCAGCTTGGAACTGATATCGAAGAAAAACTGGAACTTAGCTCTGTTTCGTCAAGACTAGGTAAGAAGACAATAGAGGTTAATAAAATATCAAAAAGATTTGAAGATAAGATTATTGTAAATAATTTTGAATACATTGTTTTAAGAGATGCAAGAATCGGAATAGTTGGCAGAAATGGTGCCGGTAAATCTACCTTGCTAAATATATTGGCAGGACGAATCAAGCCGGACAGCGGATATATTGATATTGGAAGCACTGTTAAACTTGGATATTTTTCACAAGAAGCAGATGATGTGGATACTTCGCAAAGAGTTATTGATTATATTAAAAATATAGCTGAAATTGTGGAGACACGAGAAGGAAAAATAACTGCAACTCAAATGCTTGAAAGATTCTTGTTTACTGCTGATGTTCAATACAATTCAATTTTTAGATTGTCGGGGGGAGAAAGAAGAAGGCTGTTTCTTTTAAGTATCTTAATGAGAGCGCCGAATATATTACTTTTGGATGAACCAACTAATGATTTGGATATAGAGACATTAACTATATTGGAGGATTACCTAGAAAGCTTTGACGGAGCAGTTATAACTGTATCACATGATAGGTATTTTCTTGATAAGGTTGTAAATACGATTTTAGAGTTACCAGGAGATGGAAGCGGTAAAGTTAAAGAATATAACGGTGGTTATTCTGACTATATGTCTTCTAAAATTTCTGAAGAACGAAACAACTCAGATGATAAAAAGGATGAGAAGAAAGAAATTGTTGAAGTGAGAGAAAAAACTAAAAAATTGAAATTCTCATTTAAAGAAGAAAAGGAATATGCAACTATTGATGAAGA
>JAQSYS010000264.1 GCA_029256005.1 Sedimentibacter sp. | reverse complement strand
ACAGCATCATCTCTGTCAAAGTTTTCAAGCCATTTTCCGAAGGCTGTTATTCCTTCAACAATATTATCACACACATAGTCAGGTAGACATTCCCATAAGTTTGCAAATGTAGCTCCCGGTCTATAGGTTGGATAAATCTCTCCAAAGGAGGTTGAAACTTTCTTTTCTTTAAAGTCCTTGAATAACTGAACAGGTGCACGGTAATTGCTACCCCCAAGCTCAAAAGCTTTTTGTTCTAATTTTCTTTGAAATTCCATTCCTGCCAATGGGTTTTTATCACCGCCGAAATCCTCAGGTGCAATTGATACCACCACTGCGGAGTTTGCATTTTCTAAATCTCTTTCATGGAAGCTCATGCCGTTAGTAACAACTCCGCCTTTTTCAGATGCCGATGCAGTTACAATACCTCCTGGACACATGCAAAAAGTATAACAACTTCTGCCATTCTTGCATTTATGGACAAATTTATAGTCCGCAGGTCCAAGACCCGGATGTCCTGCCATGTCACCATATTGAGCCTCACTTATCATTTTTTGAGGATGTTCTATTCTAACTCCTATGGCAAATGGTTTCGCAATTAATTCAAGCTTGCTTGAAAGCATTTCAAAGGTATCTCTTGCACTATGACCAATTGCTAAGACCAAGACGTCTGTTTCTATTATATCACTTTCAGTCACTATTCTGTAAACACTGTTGTCTTTTATATTAATATCAGTCACGCACTCTTCAAATCTGAAAGTTCCTCCCAGACTTATAATTTTCTTTCTAATGTTCACCAGGCAACCTCTTAAAAGATCTGTACCAATATGAGGTTTGTTAATATATGTAATTTCAGCTGGTGCTCCAGCTTCAACAAATTCCTCCAGAATCTTTTTGCCTCTTTTCGATCTGTCCTTTATGAGAGTGTTCAGTTTACCATCAGAAAATGTTCCGGCTCCGCCTTCTCCAAATTGTATATTAGACCTTTCATTTAGAGTACCGTCCTTCCAAAACTTATCAATATCCTTAACACGTTCCTTGACCTTTTTCCCTCTTTCAAGAATTATAGGATTATATCCCTTTTCTGCTAAAAGAAGCGCACAAAATAACCCTGCAGGACCACAGCCCACTATTACTGGTCTGTTTGTCAGAGGTTTTTCTCCTGTTGCTTCTACTTCATATATAAATGGCTCAACAGCCGAAATATTGTTATTTCTTTTAGATATTTTTATTTCATGATCAAGTTCAACATCTAATGCATATATAAAGAGTATTTCTTCTTTTTTCCTTGCATCTATTGATTTTCTAAAAATTGTCAAAGTCTGAATTTCTTCTTTTTTAACCTTCAAAGCTTCTGCTGCTTTTATGTATAGGTCATCTTCACTGTGGTTGATTGGAAGCTTAACCTGCTGTATTCTAATCATTATTGACACCTCTTATCTTTTTTGCAACATTAAAGTAGTCTTTTTTTAACTTTATCATTATACCATATAATTAAAAATATACTATGTAATTTTTTATAGCTTCATAATTCATAATTATATTTTATTTGAGTATGCTAACAATTATAGCTTTTATAGTTTGAAAGGTGATGTTTATGAACAATGGTACAAAGTCAATACTATTCATGCTTTTTTCTGCATTTACATTTTCATGTATGCAAATAATTGTAAAGCTTCTGCCAGCAATTCCTTTGATGGAGAAAGTGTTTTTCAGAAATTTTATAAGCCTTTTGATATCATTTATTATTCTCAAAAAAAATAATTTAAGTTACTTTGGAAATAAAGAAAACAGAAAATATCTGTTTTTCCGATATTTATTCGGATTTACAGGCATTATACTGTTTTTTTATGCTACAACAAATATGCTGGCTACAGATGCTGCCATACTTAATAAGCTATCACCAGTCTTTGTAATAATACTAGCTCACTGCTTCCTCAAAGAAAAGATAAATAAATCAAAAATTATAGTATTAATTATTTCTATTTTCGGTGCACTATTGGTAATAAAGCCACAATTTAATTCATCAATTCTACCTGCCGCTGCTGGATTCGTTTCTGCTATTCTTTCCGGAGCAGCATATGTTTTTATCACAAAGATTGGAACAAAAGAAAGCATTTATACTACAGTCTTTTATTTCTCATTTTTTTCAAGCATAAGTTGTATACCATTTTTCTTCATAAGCTTTACAGCACCTGACTTATATGAGACTATTATGCTTATATTTCTTGGATTTCTTGCAGCCGTAGGACAAATAGCTTTAACCTCTGCATACAACGGGTGTGAAGCATCAGAGGTTTCTATATATGATTATTCAAATATTATATTTTCGACTTTGCTTGCATATGTGTTCTTGTCAGAGATTCCGGATATGCTTAGCATCTTAGGAGGCTTATTGATTATATCGGCCTCACTTATTTTATTTCTAAATACCAAAAGATAAGAACACTAAATTTCTTTTCCATAAATAGGGCTTGACATTATTATATATGTTTCAGTGTTACCAAAAAATTGTATTTTTCCTACAAGCTCCTCGAGATGTGTCATTTCTCTCAAATATGCCTTCATAATCATGCTGTGAGGTCCTGTAACATGATGGCATTCAACTATTTCCTCTGCTTTTCTTGCAAATTCAAGAAAATTTTCTTGTTTTTCAGGCTTTATTGAAGCATTTATAAGAACACATATAGGCTTACCTACTTTTTCATTATTAATTACTGCCTTGTATCTTTCAATCACTCCGTCATCTTCAAGTCTTTTAACCCTTTCAGCTACAGCCGGAGGACTCAAAGATACTTCCTTACCTAATTCCTTCATTGAAATTCTTCCATCTTGTTGTAAAATGCTGATAATTCTCAAGTCTGTCTGATCCATTTTATACCGCCTTATTTAATTAGTTGAAATTTTAAAACTTCTTTTTTATTGCATGCATTATCAAGAATATGCTTTCTTATATTATGTACAAATACATTTCGCCATGTTATTATACTATTAAAAGTTACAATGTGCAAGATAAATAAAGTTATTTGATTTAAATATTAGTTCTATAATCAAATTATTTCATTATCAAATATTTGTGTACATTAATAATACTTTATGTTATTATATCATAAGGCAAAAAGCTTATCGTTTTGCTTCACACCGATACAATGAATGCAATAATCTAACAAAGATATTAGTCTTTGTTTCATCTTTCGCATTCATTATATCATAGATGCAAGCAGCATTAGGCTTGTCATACAACGATATTATATCATAAGTATATTAACCGATTCAAGATATGCTTACATAATAACCAAAGAATGTTTTAAAATTAAACATAAGAATATAACTAAGCGGAGGAAATATGTCTAAACTAAAAATTACTGAAACATCACTTAGAGACGGACATCAATCGTTAATTGCAACAAGATTGACCACAGATGAAATATTACCTATATTAAAAGAAATGGATAACGCCGGATTTTATTCTATGGAGGTTTGGGGCGGAGCAACATTTGATACTTGCCTTAGATATCTTAACGAGGATCCATGGGAAAGACTTAGAAAAATAAGAGCTAATGTAAAGAACACAAAACTTCAAATGCTTTCTAGAGGTCAGAATATTCTTGGTTATAAAAATTATCCGGATGATATAGTAGAAAAATTCTTGAAAAATGCAATATTTGAAGGAATTGATATAGTAAGGGTGTTTGATGCCTTAAATGACATCCGTAATCTAAAAAAATCTATCGAAGTAATAAAAAAAGAAGGAGCGCATTGTCAATGCGCAATATCCTATACAACAAGCCCTGTTCACACAACTGAATATTATATTAAATTAATTAGGGACTTTGAAAATTCCGGAGCTGATTCAATCTGCATAAAAGATATGTCAGGAATTCTGCTGCCATATGATGCATTCAATCTGGTCAAAGCTATAAAAGAAGTTACTACCCTTCCTTTAGAGTTTCATACACACTGTACAAGCGGAGTTGCTCAAATGTCCATGCTAAAGGCTATCGAAGCTGGAATTGACATAGTTGATACAGCAATATCACCTTTGTCATCCGGAACATCGCAGCCTGCAACTGAGTCACTTGCTTTAAGCCTCATTGGCACTGAAAAAGATCCACAACTTAATCTTGATAGTTTAAATAACACTGCAGAATATTTTAAAGATATAATAAAAAAATATCAGGACAACGGAACATATAACATAAAAGTATTGATGACTGAACCAAAGACACTTCAGTACCAGATACCTGGCGGAATGCTTTCTAATTTGATATTTCAAATGAAATCACTTAACGCAAGCGATAAGTACGAATCTGTATTGGCAGAGGTACCTAAAGTAAGAGAAGACTTAGGATACCCACCATTGGTAACACCAATGAGTCAGATGGTAGGTGCTCAGGCAGTGTTCAATATAATATCAGGTGGTAGATACAAAATAATACCTACTGAAATAAAAAATTATGTAAAAGGTATGTATGGAACTCCTGCTTCACCAATCTCTGAAGAAATAAGAAAAAAAATAATCGGAGATGATGAAGTTATAACAGTTAGACCTGCTGATTTATTAAATGATGAATATGACAAGTTAAAAGCTGAAATTGGAGACTTAGCTGTTTCAGAACAAGATGTTCTCTCATATGCATTATTTCCGCAGGTTGCAAAAGAATATTTTGAAAAAAGAAGTAATTCCATCACTTACGAAAACTTATATGCATAAATTAAAACTCTCTGCTTTTGCAGAGAGTTTTTTTATATGATTAGTAATATTGATAAACCATCTTTGTGAGCAATATTACTCTGCAGATTCTAATTTTGCTTTTTCAGGTTCATTCTTAGCTGATAGTAATAAATGAAGAATAATTCCTACACCTAAACCCCAAGCAGCACTTTTTGCAACAATAATTGTACCCATAACGCCTGCGATACCTTTTTCCATCTCAGTACTGCACATATCCATAGCAAGTCTTGTGCAAATATATCCTTGTACTAACAGAGTTAATGATAGTGCTACAGGAAGTACCGGTTGTACTAATGTTACTACTGGTATTGTTGCAACTGCAATCATTGTAGTCCAACGGAATGTACCCATACCTCCAACTAGTGAATCCATTGCATCTCTTCCATCTTTAAATCTCTGCGAAATCGAAGCTGTAACTGCAGCCCATAATGGTCCACTTAATTGTGTATATGGTGATATTAGAGCTTGTATTAAGTTTCTAATACCACTGATTAAGTTAGATCTATTTGCATTAAAGTCAATATGCTCATCTTTTCTAACCTCATCGGCTTCTCTTATTAATGATTCACTTGTAACGAAATCACCAAATGCTATAATATATGCCATGATTGCCATAGGTATTGCTTGCATGAAAACACTCATACTTGGAAATCCAATACTGAATGGACTAACTGCATTAATAACTCCTGCTATATCAGGCACCTTAAAGAATGTGCCTATTTGTATGTTAGGAATAGGTAATTCTCCAGCGATAGGTCCTATTAAGATAGCTATTGCTACAGCAGGTAACATACCATACTTACCTAAAGCATTTGCAAATTTACTTTTCTTTCTTAAATTTCTGAATTTTTGTGA
>JAQSYS010000263.1 GCA_029256005.1 Sedimentibacter sp. | reverse complement strand
GAACTTGATGATTGCAAGAATGATACAAGAGGTAAAGAAGTAGAAATATCTAAAGAAGGTTCAAAAGTAAAAGTATTCGTAATCCCAACAAATGAAGAAGTTATGATTGCAAGAGATACTAAAATATTGGCAAGCAAGTAAAAGCTGTTAAATAAATTACTTGACAAAATATTTTTTTCTCAATCAAATAATTACTAGAGTTGAAAATGTTAGTTAGGCTACAATATTAACTGTTAAATAAATTACTTGACAAAATATTTTTTTTCTCTTATAATTAACTCTGCGAATAAAAAGGGTGGTATTATGTTAATTCGAATAAACAAGTTTTTATCATCTGAACAAATTTCTATACAGATTAATGAGAAATTTGAAATTGATGACGAAGATTTTTTATCTAAAACACATCTTCATAAAGACATAGTTTTCAGTGGAGTAATTTTTAAAGTTGATGATAATGTTATATTGAATGGTTCGATTCAATATACATTTGAAGATGAATGTGCAAGATGTTTGATTACATTTGACAAAACTGTTACAACTAGTTTTGAGGCTGTCTTGATGCGTCAATTGGAAGAAAATGAAGAATCTGATGAAATAAAGCTTAAGATTACAGACGGATGTGTTGATTTAGAAGAAACAATTAAACAAATGATTTATTTATCCATGCCAATGAAATCATTGTGTAAAAAGGATTGCAAAGGCATATGCCCGAATTGCGGAGTTAATTTAAACAATGAAGAATGTAAATGTAATAATGATTTAACAGATCCGCGATTTGATAAATTAAAAGACCTGTTAAAGGATTAAGGAGGTGTTATAAATGGCAGTACCTAAGAGAAAAACTTCCAAAGCTAGAAGAGATAGAAGAAGAACAGCTAAATCAAGATTAACAGCCCCAAATGTTATTGAGTGTCCACAATGTCATGATACAAAGCTTCCTCACAGAGTGTGTGCAGCTTGCGGTTATTATGACGGCAGAGAAGTTATGAGCGTAGAATAATTGAAATAATTTTTTTTGATAATAATCGCTTATATATTGAAAATGGGATATAAAAAGTAGTGCTCATGCACTATTTTTTTATTGCAAAACATATATTACTAAGTTATACTAATCTATGTAAAAATAAGAGTTGGTAGTAAGAAATTTAGCGCCTAATGTTTTATAGGTAAATTAATTAACAGAGGTGTACATAATGAGAATTGCTGTAGATGCAATGGGTGGCGACAACGCTCCTGTGGCAATAGTCAAAGGCTGCATACAAGCCAGAGATGAATATAAAGTAAGTATTATTCTTTCAGGTAAAGAAGAAGAAATAAAAAAAATACTTGAAAAAAATACTTCTGATTTTAGTAATATTGAGATTTTAAATGCAGAGGAAGTAATAACAAATGACGACAAACCTGTAATGGCTCTAAGGCGCAAAAAAGATTCATCACTTGTGAAGGCTTTATATGCAGTTAAAAACAAGGAAGCTGATGCAGTAGTTTCAGCTGGCAGCACTGGCGCATTATTGGCAGGGGCAACCTTAATTGCAGGAAGAATTAATGGAATTGAAAGACCTGCAATCGGCACCTTAATACCTAATATGAACGGTGGCTTTGCTCTTTTAATTGATTCTGGAGCCAATGTTGATTCTAAACCTGAGTTTCTTTATGATTTTGCAATTATGGGAGACATTTATTTAAAAAAGGTTTTAGACATAACTTCTCCAAGAATAGCACTTGCAAACATTGGTGCTGAAAAAACAAAGGGTGACAAGCTTACTGTCGAAACATATGAATTGCTTGAAAATACAATACTGCCATTAAACTTTATTGGAAATATTGAAGCAAGAGAAATTCTTCAAGGAAAAGCGGATATAATAGTTTGTGACGGGTTCGTTGGAAATATGATATTAAAAACACTTGAAGGCACTGTTTTAGAGATTATGAAAGGCCTAAAAAATGAACTGATGTCATCAACAAGAACAAAAATAGGTGCAGCTCTTATCAAACCAGCTTTAGTTAATTTTAAGAACAAATTAGATTATTCTGAGCATGGAGGAGCACCAATACTGGGTGTTAAAGAAATAGTTGTAAAGGCACATGGAAGCTCTGATGAAAAGGCATTTAAAAATGCAATTCGCCAAGCAAAAATTTGTTTTGAAAATAATGTAAATGAATTAATAGAAGAAAGCATAATGAGGAGGTGATTAGCATGTTTGAAAGAATCAGAGATATAGTAGCTGAAAAGGTTGGAGTAGAAATTGATGAGATAACAATGGAAACATCATTTGCCGATGATTTGGAAGCTGATTCAATAACATTGTTTGAATTAGTAATGGCATTAGAAGATGAATTTGACATTGAAATTGATGATGAAAGTATTGAACAGATTACTACAGTAGGTGACATAGTTAATTACTTGGAAGATTTAATTAAATAATCTGATTTATTGAATTATGGGGACGCAGAAATGCGTCCTGTATGTTAAATGCAGTAATGCAAAGATGTTATAGTTATTTATTATATTTATGAAGTTATTCATGGACGTAATAAACAATTATAACTAAATTAAATGTCCACCGTCTCTATAGTATTCGGGTTAAAATTAATTTTTTAATGAAGTGCAATCTTCTAATGAAATTATTGAATGATGGGCAAAGTACATATTGAAAACGAAAATACGTCTCACACAAGGTGTGAGTTCAGAAGCTTGGAGGAACCGTGATAATAGATTTAAAGGAACTAAATGAGTTTGAGAATATAGTTAAATATAAATTTAATAACATTGACTTGCTTGAGAAGTCACTAACCCATAGTTCATATTCTAATGAAGACAAATCATATAATAAGGTGAACAATGAAAGACTTGAATTTCTTGGAGATGCCGTTTTAAGCATAACGGTAAGCCGATTCATTTTCGACAAGTTTCCGGAGTACCCTGAGGGAGATTTGACAAAATTGAGGTCACAGGTTGTATGTGAGGATACATTAAGCATCGTTGCAGCTAATTTGAATGTAGGTAATTACCTCTTGCTTGGAAAAGGAGAGGAAGCATCAGGCGGAAGAGAAAGAAAGTCGATATTGGCAGATTCTGTTGAAGCAATTATTGCTGCAATTTATATAGACGGAGGGTATAGAAAAGCTGAAGAATTTGTACTCAACAATTTGACCAAGTATATTCAACTTGCGGTAAAAGGAAAAATTGTGACTGATTATAAATCTTATTTGCAAGAATACTATCAAAGCCAAAGTCAGAATTGTAAAATACGTTATGTTGTAACAAAAGAAGAAGGGCCTGACCATGAAAAAATGTTCCATGTGAATGTACTTGTTAACAAAGCAATTGTTGGGAGCGGGTCAGGAAAAAGTAAAAAATTAGCTGAACAGGACGCGGCAAAAAATGCACTTAATTCTGAAGGTCAGTTAAATGAATAAAAAGATGAAAATTATTCCTGTGTTTGTACCTCATAT
>JAQSYS010000262.1 GCA_029256005.1 Sedimentibacter sp. | reverse complement strand
TTTTTTCTTGAAATAGCATTCACACCAAGAGATAGCAACTATAAACAAAAAGCGGACGAATTTAGATTAGAATTTGACAGACTTTTACGAGAAGCAGTCTTGCTATCTAACGGCGTTGTTAGCAGAAGTGTACTTCAATCAGGTGAGGTTATTACGCCATATACTCAAAGTGCTGAAATGGCATCTTCATACTTTACAGGAATAAGGATTCCAACTGAACTGACACAAATGGAAGCCCAATTAATGGGAGATGGCTCAATTGATATAAGTCCTATGCTTGAAGAAAGAGTATTTTTGTTAAATCAGTGGTCTATAGATTTAATAACAGCACTAATACAATTTAAAGCGAATATTTTAAACAATGTTTTAACTTGTGAAATGTTTACTGCAAATTATCCTTTGCTGATAGATCATATTATGCGTGAAGCCAGATTATACTTAGCTATGATTCAAAGACTTCAAAACAGAGAAAATATAAATATGGAACGTGAGGCTTTACAACAAGAAGTATTCTGGAACAGAATAATGGCTGAGCACTCAAAATTTATTAGAGGACTTCTTGACCCAACAGAAGAAGATTTATTCGATGTGGCTAACAATTTTGGCAAAGAGTTTGATAGATTGACAAATGAGGCAATAATGGCTATGGATTCCACAATGCCTATGAGAAAAGTCACTGAAGATAGTCTTAAGGCAACAAAAGAAATCAGGGATTTCAAAGTTCAAGGAACGCAAGGGATTCTTGATTGCAAGATAAAGTCTATAATTATTCCATTGCTGGGTGACCATACAATCCGAGAAGCAAATCACTATTTAAGACTTTTAAATATGTTCAGCAATTAAATACAGTAAATATAAAAATAAGACCGGTGAGGTCTTATTTTTTCAATGGTATATTTTTAGGGGGGACATTAATTGTGTCGTAACAATTTAATATCTGTTTATATAGTACATGATAGATATGAAGAAATTATGGAGATACATAAATTTTATTAAGATTCACCACAAATAAATTTATATAATACAAAAATAAAGTATGGAGGAAAAAATGGGCACTGAAGCTAATTTATATAACAGAAATATTGATAGGGAATGCATAACAATAGGAAGAATAGCTCCTGATTTTACTGCATTATCAACTGAAGGAGTCATAACTTTGTCAGAGTTCAGGGGAAAATGGGTGTTACTTGTAAGTGAACCAGGTAATTTTGCTGCTACTTCAACTACATCCTTAATAGCTCTTACTAGGTTTTATGAATAATTTGTTAAGAGAAATGTTCAAATATTAGCTGTTACAATAGATAACAGTTTTTCAAATGTTGAATGGAAAAATAATATTTTTGAGGATTATAATATAATAGTACCATTTCCTTTGTTAGAGGACAGAAATGCTGAAATAGCAAACAAATATGGAATGGTTAATCCCGACAGGATTTACGAAGAAAGTGTTAGAGATGTATTTATTATTAGTCCCGAAGGAAGAATACGAACAATTTTAACATATCCTGCTTCTTGCGGTAGAAACACATATGAGATTTTAAGAATAATAGACTCGCTTCAACTGACAGAAGCTTACAATGTTTTTACTCCAGCTAATTGGATGCCTGGAGATCCTGTCATGATCCCTACGACACATAATTTTAATGAGGCAATGAATAGACTTTATAGCGGTCAAAGTCAGGGTATATATTGTACTAATTGGTACAGTTGTTATAAGGATTATTACTCACTTGAAAACACAAATAATAATGATTTTGAAACAAATATAACAAATGATACAAATTGATAACAATAGATAATCCTTTTGCTTGATAGTCTTCTTAATTGGATGTACAATAGTAATTGTATATTTAATAAAAACAGAGGTAAAAATGACAGAAAAGGTTTATGATAAAAAAATAATAAGAAAACAGATATTCTTTCTTATTATTCCGGTAATGCTGGAAAACATATTTCAAATGTCTGCAGGACTCATATCAGCTGCGATGATTGGAAGGCTTAATCCTTCATTAATTTCGGCTCAAGGAATAAGTTCAAGGGTAACCGGTATATTGTGGTGCCTTTTTAAAGGTATAGGTGTCGGTGCTACAGTTGTTATTGCCAAAAATCGAGGCGAAGACGATATGACAAAGTGCAAGAAAGCATTTGAACAAACTTGTTTAACAGGTTGTTTACTTGCAGTAGTGCTAATTTTTATTGTCCTATTTTATTCATCAGGTATAACAACATTTTTTACTACTAATACAGAAACACTTAAGTCGGCTGGAGAATATTTAAAAATAGTAGTTTTAACCGCTCCATTTCTTTTAATAATGTCAGCTGTAACTGCTGCATTTCAAGGATGTGGCAATACAAAGACACCAATGTACATAGCTATAGTTGTAAATATAATTAATGTAGTATTGGGCTATCTACTCATATATGGCAAGTTTGGATTTCCAAAGTTATCACTTATAGGTGCAGCTATTGCACTTTTGGTTTCCCAAGCATTTGGAGCATTATTCGGAATTTATCTTTTATATAATAAAAGGCACGGGTTATTCAGCACTATTTTAAGCAAAGAAGGATTATTAAAAATTGATTTAGACATTATAAAGAAAGTATATTCCATAGGAATGCCAGCTGCGTTTGAAAGCATGTTTTGGCAGTTTTCTGCTATAATTATGAGTAAAGCAATACTTTCATATGGAGAAGTTACATTTGCTGCTTATCAGCTGGGACTTCAAGCAGAACTTATGTCTGAAATGCCTGCAGTAGGGGTTGGTATAGCTGCAACAAGCATGACTGCTAATGCCATAGGAAAAAAAGATGGTGAATTATTAAAAATATATGCAAAGCAGTTAATTTCAACATCAACAATTATCAGCTTATTTACTTCAATGCTTATAATTGTTTTTCCTGGATTTTTCATGGATTTTTTCACGAACAATGCTGAAATAAAAGCAATAGGAATAAATTATCTGATAGTTATGGGATTCATTCAAACACCGCAAAATTTGTCCAAGGTGTTAAACGGAACAATTCGTTCTGCGGGATATAAAAATATTCCGATGATTATTTCATTTATTGGTATATGGGTTATAAGAGTTCCTTTAGCACTGTTGTTTACATATATTTTTAAGCTGGACATCATATTCATATGGCTATGTATGGCTATTGACCAGGTATTTAAATGTAGTTTAAGCGCAATAATATATAAAGTTAAAAAGGCCGATGTAATTAAGGATTAGCACATAGGTAGAAAAATAAAAAAAAGGACGTTTCATTTGTCTTTATGACAGTTGAAACGTCCTTGTATTATATAATAGTTATATTAAATTACGATTTGAAAAAAAAGAAGTATAGTGTTATAATTAAGTTAATGTCATAGTTAATTTAAAAAGAACGGTTTTAAAATCGAGGAGAATTATGGAAGAGAAGGATTTTGAGGAGAATTATAAAGTTTTAAAAGCTTTATCCGATGTAAATA
>JAQSYS010000261.1 GCA_029256005.1 Sedimentibacter sp. | reverse complement strand
ACTGAGTTGCGTCAGCCATAGAAGTGCCTCCAAATTTTGCAACCTTTAACATTTGTCCCTCCTAATTAAGTAATAACTTCATCACAATAACATAATTTAAAAATCATGTCAATGTTTTTAATACAGTTGTATCTAAAATACGCACATCTATATCCTAGATATTATTTTTTCCAATACACTAATTAACATATCAATATCGTTTGTATTTATTGTAAGTGGAGGGATTAACCTAATAACAGTTCCGCTGGTTACATTTATTAATACTTTTTCTTCCATTGCTCTTTCTTTAATTAATGATGCATAATCGCCTACATCAAGGCCAAGCATCATGGAAATTCCTCTAAGGTCTCTTATAATCTCTGGATATTTTTCTTTTAAATTAGATAAACTTTGAAATAAATAATCAGAATTTTTTTTTATTGTAGTTACAAAATTATCATCCGTAAGCTTTCTTATAACTGCAAGGCCACCTGCGCATGCTACAGGGTTCCCTCCAAATGTTGCCCAGTACATTTTCCAAATCTTTTGAAACAATCATAGCACCCAATGGAAGGCCTCCACCAAGAGACTTAGACAACAATATTATATCAGGCTTAATATTATAGTTTTCATAAGCAAACATCGTTCCACAGCGTCTTAAACCGGTTTGAATTTCATCCATAACTAATATAAAATTATATTTTTCTTTAAGTGACATCAGTGTTTGAACAAAGGTATCAGTTAGCGGGACAACTCCTCCTTCGCCCTGGATAGTTTCTAAAAATATTGCTGCAGTGTTATCATCAACCATTGCGTTAAGGCTATCTGCATCATTAAATATAAAATAGTCCACTCCGGAAATCAAAGGTTCAAAATCCTTCTGATACTTCTTCTGCCCAGTAAGAACTAATGCTCCAGTTGTTCTTCCATGAAAAGAATTTTTAGCAGTCAAAATATTGTGTTTATTGTTTTCCTTACCCCACTTACGTACAAGCTTCAAGGCCGCTTCAGAGCTTTCAGTACCTGAGTTTGTGTAAAAAACTCTTCCATCTATTGAATTTTCAATTAATAATCTTGCAAGCTCGCTTCTGTCATCATCACAAAAATAATTTGATATATGTGTATAGTTTTGCATTTTTTCAGTCATTGCTTTTATAATATCTTCATCATAACCAAGGTTGTTTACTGCTATGCCTGAAAAAAAATCAAGATACCTTTCCCCATCCTTAGTGTAAATATAATTCCCTCTGATTTTGTCAATATCTAAGCACAACCTGTTGTACGTTTTTAAAATATATCTCTCGTCCATCATAACTAACCTCTTAAATCATCTAGAAGTTTGGTTTTCTCTATAGTTCTATCATCCTTATACTTAATTATTCTCGCAGGGCTTCCAGCAACAACTGCCATTTCTGGAACATCCTCAGTTACAACACTACCAGCAGCAACCACAGCTCCTCTTCCCACTTTAACACCTTCTAGTACAACTGCATTTGCACCAATGAGAACTTCATCTTCTATTATAACCGGCAATTTGCTCGGTGGTTCCAATACACCTGCTATAACTGCACCTGCTCCTACATGGACACTTTTGCCGATAGTTCCTCTTGCTCCAACAACTGCATTCATGTCTATCATGGTTTTTTCACCTATAACTGCACCGATGTTTATAACAGCCCCCATCATAATTACCGCGTCCTTACCGATAGTAACCATGTCACGGATTACTGCTCCGGGCTCAATGCGTGCACTTATTTCATTTGTATTCAAGAGAGGAATGGCAGAATTCCTTCTGTCATATTCCAAGTGATAGTTATCAATTTGCGGATTTTCACTTAACAGCCTTTGTGCATCTGCATATTCTCCGATTAAAATTGCCATATCACCTGACTTGAACACCTTCAAGTTGTAATCACTAATATTGTTTACATCGCCTGAAATATATAACTTAATAGGGGTTGATTTTTTTGCTTCCTTAATAAATCTCGCTATTTCGTATGGATCTTGTAAAAACATAATTTCCTCCTATATTATGCTATATTAATAAGCTTATTTAGTTTTTTATATTCTATTTCAAACATATCTTCAGTAGTGTAAAATCCGGGTTTTTTATTAAAAAGCTTTAAGGCAATATCCAATGCGCCTCTTGCAAATATCTTTTTTGAAAATGCAGTATGCTTAATTTCAATTATCTCATCAATACCTGAAAATATTACTTGATGCTCACCTGGTATTGTGCCCGCCCTCAGAGAATGCATCTCAATTTTGTCTCTACCTGTAGCCGACATAATGTCATCAGCTAGTGTCTTTGCAGTTCCGCTAGGTGAATCAACCTTTTTATTGTGATGCCTTTCTACAATATCTATGTCGAAATTTTCCAAATCCTCAGAAATCAACTTTAACATCTTTCTCACAATATTGATGCCTATTGAGGTGTTAGATGAAAGAAGTACAGGGATTTGTTTTCCAGCTTCAAAAATCTTACTTTTCTGTTCTTCGCTAAAGCCTGTTGTGCATATCAACAAAGCTGATTTTTTTCTAATTGCATATTCTAAAAGAAAATCAAGATTGTCAGGATTAGAAAAATCTATTATAACATCTACTTCATTAAATTCTTTGCCTAATTGTCCGTTTCTTGGAGATAAGAAGCCTGACAATCTTATGTCGGCATAAGTTTCAATTTCTTGTTCAACAACATTGCCCATGGCACCATGCCCGCATATTGCAATATTCATCATAATTCTTACCTCCTTAACATGATATTCCGTAAATTTGCATTTCAGTTATTAATTTTTCCCTGTTATTGGCTGACATAGGATACAGCGGTTCTCTAACTTCTGCGCTGCATAAATTCATAATCCCCATTGCTTCCTTCACAGGGATTGGGTTTGTTTCAATAAACAGCGCATTGATAAGACCGTTCATTGCCAGCTGAGCTTTTCTAGCTTCTACAACATTTCCGCTAGCATAATCATCTGCCATTTTCTTTGTTTCAGCAGGCAATATATTTGCAACCACTGATATAACTCCATGCCCTCCCAGTGACATTAAGGGAACTACCATATCATCGTTTCCTGAATAAACAAAAAAATCATTTGGACATATCCTTATTATTTCTGCTACTTGGCTTATGTTTCCGCTCGCTTCTTTTATTCCCACTATATTATCAATTTTAGATAACTCCAAGACTGTTTGTGGTTCAATATTCATTCCTGTCCTGCCAGGTACGCTGTAAACAATAATTGGGAGCGATGTGCTTTCGGCTATTAGTCTAAAATGATTAACCAAGCCTCTTTGAGTTGTTTTGTTATAATATGGTGTTACAATCAATAGTCCGTCAGCACCAGTTTCTTCGCAAAATTGTGCTTTTTTAATTGCTGATGCAGTGCAGTTGCTTCCTGCTCCAGCTATAACAGGTATTCTTTTATTGACACTGTCAATAACATACTTAACTACCTCATGGTATTCATCATCTGTCAATGTTGATGCTTCTCCTGTTGTTCCTGTCACTATGATTGAACCTGATTGTTCAACATGCATATCAACCAATTTCCCTAAAGTATTGTAATCCACTTCTCCATTTATAAATGGGGTCACAAGTGCTACTCCACAGCCTCTAACTATGTCTCTCATTTCTTTTTCTCCTTTAAAAATTATTTTTAAAATAATTTTCATGCCGCTTTTTAACCGTCATATGCATTTTATTCATTATGCAGCAGTTAAGTGCATCACACAACTGAACGTTAATACAATTTTTAGGTATAAAAAAAGCGACATAAGAGCAAAAGGGCTCTCAGACGCTTACAAAAAACACCGAACCTTCTGCCCAGCATATTACAGCGCTTTTTTATAGAATTGGGAAGCATCCTATAAAAACAGTATTACATCTCTTAAATGTAAGCCCAGGGAAAAAATCCCTTCGGCGAATCACCCTTTCAAAGCAAGCTTTTACTCTTGATCATCGCAACCTCTGTAATATACCCACGAAAATATTTAATTT
>JAQSYS010000260.1 GCA_029256005.1 Sedimentibacter sp. | reverse complement strand
GTTGAAGTTGTTTCAGGTGCAACCGTAACAAGCAATGCTATAAAAGAAGCTGTCGATAAGGCTTTAGAAGATAAATAAAAAACCAGCTAAGCTGGTTTTTTATTTAGTCATATAATGATGACAATATAAGTGATGTTGAAGATTCTTTTATACATTCTATTTTATGAAGCTCATCTTGTAAAGCCTTTAATCCTATAGGTGTAATACATCTTACCTTCATCAATATGCACCATGTACCTGTTACAATATGGCATTCTTCTATTACTAGTGATGGTATTTCAAGGTTTTTTAGCTGTTCAAGCAATACGTCATAATTTGTAGTTCTTACTCTTAATGATATCATGGCATAAGTTGTATAGCCAAGTTTAACCCAGTTTATAGTCGCTTTGTACCCTGAAATTATTCCTTGTTCTTCAAGTTTAGTTACTCTGTTATGAATAGCAGGTCTTGATAAATTTAAACGTTTAGAAAGTTCTTCGTGCGAAATTCTTCCTTCTTTTTCTATATTTTTTATAATTTGCATATCTAATGAATCCATTTTTCCCTCTTGTATTGACATGATAACTTATTTTACTCAATATAGCACAGTCACCTATTTTTTGCAAATGTTTTTTATTTAACTAAGTGGAATTATAAATGTTAAGTATGGAATATATGATTCCTAATTGGTAAATATAATATTGTTACTATGATGGAGGAATTTTATGAAAAAACTTTTTATACTTGTGCTTATTTTGATCTCAGTTTTATCATCATCATGTGAAAATAGTCCGCAACAACCAGACAATCAAGATGATAAAAACAAAGAAAAGTTGTATGTTAACAGTAGTGAGCCATCCAAGTATTCTTCACAGGGAAAAATTATTAAAATTGATAATAATGGACTTCATGTTCAAGTTGGAGATAAGGTTAATGTGTATGATGTTGATCCTGAAAGGACTAAAGGCTTGTATATAGGTGAATATGTTGGCATTAATGAACTGAATGGAGGCGAATTTGATGCTGTACTAGATGAAAGCCATGATTATAATGCAAGAACAACTTCAGAAGGCAGGCCAATAACAAGAATTACTGGAACAGTAAAAGAGGTTAATAAGGAAAATATAACTATTATTACAGATCAAGGTGAAGTAAAATTAAGTAAAACAAGGGATTTTGATTTAGAATCCGGCGAACAATTAATGGCTGATTATGTTGAATTGGTAGGAAGCAATCAAATGCTAGCATTTTATGATGAAGCATCTAAGTTAAATGTAACTGTAAAGGAAATTTCCAGAGACACTAATGGCACAATGAGAATTTATGCATTATCAGACAACAGCGTTGAGTATGATATAATGATTGGAGCTGATGCTTTTACAAATTTTAATCATTCATCACTTAATACTGATGATAAAATAATAGTGTACCCAAATGGAATAAGCGGTGATGTTCCAGCATTGGTTGATGCAAAATTAGTTTTATTAAGCCAAGCGAAGAAAAAAGACTGATTTGACAGTATGCTAAAATTGTAATATAATATAATTATAAATAGCCTATAGACATTAGACATTGGGAGGCAAATTTTAGTTGTACTTGTTGTACACTGAAATTTGTCTCTATTTTTATTAGTTATAACTAAATTTTAGGAGGATAAAATGAAAAAGGTAATAATTACAGGAAATACTTTAACCCTTGAAGAAATCGTTTCAGTATGTAGAAACTATAATGAGGTAGAGATTTCTAAAACAGCTGTAGAAAAGATTATTGAGTCGAGAAAAATCGTTGATGAATTTGTAGATAATGAAGATGTAGTTTATGGAATTACGACCGGATTTGGAAAGTTTAGTGATGTTTCTATTTCAAAGGAAGAATCAAAACTTCTTCAGAAGAACTTAATCATTACTCATGCTGTTGGTGCCGGCAAACCTTTTGATACTGAAATAGTAAGAGGAATAATTTTATTGAGAATCAACAATCTTGCAAAAGGATATTCTGGAGCCAAATTGGAAACTATTTTAACTATGATTGAGATGTTAAATAGAAAAGTTCATCCGGTAGTGCCACAGAAAGGTTCACTTGGCTCAAGCGGAGATTTGGCACCTTTGTCACACATGGTTCTTCCTATGATAGGGCTTGGTATAGCAGAGTACAATGGAGAAATTATGAGTGGCGAAAAAGCCATGGAAAAAGCAGGTATACCTGTTATAGAACTGACATCAAAAGAAGGTCTTGCATTAATAAACGGAACGCAGGTTATGACAGCAGTGGGAGCATTGACTGTATATGATGCATTAAATCTTGTTAAAGTTTCTGATATAGCAGCAGCTTTAAGCTTCGAAGCACAAAACGGCGTAGTTGATGCCCTTGACCATAAAGTACATGATGTTAGACCACACAAAGGACAGATGGATTCAGCAAGAATACTTTTACAGCTTTTAGCCAATAGCAAAATGACTACCAGACAGGGTGAAATTAGAGTTCAGGATGCTTATTCCCTAAGATGCACTCCTCAGGTTCACGGAGCAAGTAAGGATGCAATAAATTATGTTAGAGAAAAGGTTGAAATTGAGATAAATTCTGTTACAGACAACCCATTGATATTTCCTGAAACAAGAGAAGGTATATCAGGAGGAAACTTCCATGGGCAGCCTATGGCTTTGAGCTTTGATTTTTTAGCCATTGCTTTGGCAGAACTAGCAAATATTTCTGAAAGAAGACTTGAAAGATTGGTTAACCCTGCATTAAGTGGACTTCCTGCATTTCTTGTAGAACATGGAGGTTTAAATTCAGGATTTATGATAGTTCAATATTCTGCAGCAGCTTTGGTTTCTGAAAACAAGGTACTTGCACATCCGGCATCCGTTGACAGCATTCCTTCATCTGCTAATCAGGAGGATCATGTTTCCATGGGAACAATAGCAGCTCGTAAGGCAAAAGAAATAATGGAAAATGTAAGAAGAGTTATTGCAATGGAAATAATGTGTGCATGCCAAGGAATTGACTTAAGAGGAAACAAAGGTCTGGGAAAAGGAACTTTACCTGTATATGATGCAGTAAGAAAGGCAGTACCTATGTTAAAGGAAGACAGACCGTTGTATGAAGACATCAACAAATGCGAAGAGCTTATTATTGATAATACAATCGTAAAAGCATGTGAAAAAGAAGCAGGAATAATAGAGTTTTAAAAAGCATTAATTTAATAATAAATATCAAAAGCGTTTCTAATAGAAACGCTTTTTTGATTCAAACTTAGTTGAAATCAAATAATTTGATGAATGTTACGGAACTATTGAAATTATAAATATCTAATGTTATAATGAAAATTAAAAAGCTGTTCTTAATGATTTATCATAGTTTTAAAATTTTTTGAGAACCTTATAAAGCAATAGCTTAATGTGCAGGGGAATTTAATAAAAACTTATAGTTTTTAATTTTAAAACTTATTTGGAACAAATAAAAAATATTTACGTCTTATATTATAACCGAACGGGGTGAAAGAATGAAAAGCAATGAACAATGGCTTG
>JAQSYS010000259.1 GCA_029256005.1 Sedimentibacter sp. | reverse complement strand
AGGATATGCGCTCCAAAAGCAGATGTTATTAAATAGACAGCAGTTACACTATTTGTCATGGCGCATCCTCATCTTTCTTTGCATTAACTTTTCACGTACTGCTTTTCGGTTGTTTTGACTTATTGTCAAAACCTCCTGATTAGATATTTTTATATATTCATAATTATATTCAATACAAAAATTAAAATTAACCAAGTAGGACTTATGTATCATAATAAAATCCGGATTGTTTAACTGTTCTTCAACCTCAGATAGTTTTCCATAGAAGCTTTTAATTTCATCAGATAATATTATATTGACCTTGCGGCCATTGCTTTCAAAATACAATATATCATTTGTAGGTATATTAAAGTTAACATTGTTGTACTTATATTCAAAATAGCGGCAATCCTTTTCTAGCAACTTTATTGCTTTCAACAATATCAGTTCAACTTTTTCTTTACTAATGGGTTTTATAAGAAAATTTAGCGGCCTAACTTCAAAAAGTTCCATGGCGTAGCTTTCCTTGCTTGAAACATAAACTATTTGAGTGATTTCATCATTAAAATCATTTCTGATTTTTTTCCCAACTTCAACTCCATTAATTTCATGCAATTCAATATCAAGCATAATTAAATCATATCGGTTGCCCCTTAACAAAAAATTACAAAGCTCTTCTCCTGAATAGTACACCTCAATCTCAAATTCCTGATGAATATTCTCGCTTATTTCACACAGCATGTCCTCTAACTGCCGGCACGTTATTTTTTCATCGTCGCATATAGCAATTCGTAACATTGTTCCCCCACATAAATATTATTTCTACAAAGACATAGTATTCGCTACATTTTTTGTAATCATTTTATCATAAGTGCAAAACGCTTATCGTTTTGCTTCACACCGATACAATGAATACACTAATCAGACAAAGACGTTAGTCTTTGTTTCATTTTTTGTATTCATTATATCATATTAAATTTTAAGATTCATTAATATTTTTTTAACAAACTCATTAAAATAGGAGATCCTTCAATTTTACAAATGATATTTGAAGAATCTCCTACTTCCTATTTTTTATTATTCAAATATCTTTTTTTATACTTGACAGAACTGTAATTGCTTATTTTACTGATTATCTTGTAATTTACTACGCTTCCCAGCACTCCTAATAAAGGAATACCTTGAACAAACTTTGAAGTTAACATCGCATTTGATAAAATCTTTGATGTTTTTATGATTTCCTTGTTCAAATCGTATTCAAATTGGATGTGATTATCAATTTTATCACCTATCATATCAACACGGTGATTATATTTGCGTTTAATTTCATCGCTTGTCAGTGTTGCATTTATTAAATTTAACACATAAACCTTTTCTTCATCAATTTCATATAAGAAGCCATAACTCAGGGATATTTCGTATATTGTTTTTAGTATCATTGCAGTAAACAACGGAATATCCGGAAGCCCCATACCTAGAAGTCCAAGGCCTGCCCCTTCGATCGTTGAAATTGAAGTATTTAGCAATCTACTTCTTTGAGCATGCTTATCAATTCTTTTCAGCGATTCTTTATTAGCATTTATATTTAAAAACGAATCATTAACATTGTGGTTAAATTGAATTTTGTTCTTATTAAAAAGCTTCTCTACATACTTGGTTCCATTTTCAAAAATAATTTGAAATGATTTATAAAATGCCTTATCCAATGAGCTCTTCAAGGATTCAGGCACCTTAGACTCAACCTTATCTACAAAAGGCTCAAATTTTTCTTCGAAAATATTTTGCTTCTTGTTAAGGATTTTTTGTTCTTTTTTCTCAAGCTTTTTTAAATGCTTTTTAATTATATCCATTAATTCATATCTCCGTCTTCCAACAAATCCGGTTTAATAAAAGGCTTTCCTGCTTCAATCAGAACTTTGCTTTTAACAAAGAAAAATGATACTCCCACAATAAGAGCTCCTGTTCCAATAAGAAGTTTTTCAATTTTCACAAAATCTGACATAGGTCCAAATACTAACATCCCAAAAGGCATCATTATGCTGGAAATCATTCCTAAAACGCTAAACACCCTTCCCATATAATTGCCCTCGACTCTCTCCTGTAATAAAACCATGGCAGGTGTATTTAATATAGGCATTACTAATCCAAATAAACCCATGAAAAAAATATACACCCAGAAGAATGGAATAATACCTAATGCAACAGTGCACAAACCCATAACCACACATGCTAAACCCATTGTATGAATTTTGTTTTTGAAGCCTCCCCATGAGGCCATAGTTATGCCGCCTATAACCATTCCTACCGAAAACACAACCTCCAGTGCAGTTAGACGCCAAACATCATCACCAAAGCTTCTAGCCGTCTGCAATGGTGTTAAAAATGCTGCAGGTGCCAACAGAACATAAAACACTGCTAAAAATGCAAAATATACCTTTAAAAAATCATGTTCATTAATATATTTTATTCCGTCACGCATATCCTTGAAATAACTAGTTTCCTGTTTTTCCAATGCCTTAGCATGTGGCTCAACGCGAAGAACCAAAACCAAAATTGATACTGCTATTGCTGCCGTAACAACGTCAATCATTAATATTACTTCAATGCTGGTTAAGGTTAACAATGCTCCACTTACCATTGGTGACAACAAAGTTACCATTGACTGTACGCTGCCGTTAGTAGCATTTACCTTTGTCAGCTTATCCTCTGGAACAAGCTGAGGAATAAATGCATTGACCGCAGGAGACTGAACTCCTGAGCCTAGTGCTCTTATTGAAGAAGCTACAAACAAAAGCCATATAGATTCGTATCCATTGTAAAACAATATTGCTAGTATAAGAGTTGAAATTGCAATAAAAGAATCTGCCATTGCAATTAAATTCTTTCTGTTGTAACGGTCTGCCCATACTCCTGCAAACGGAGATAACAAAAAAATAGGCAAAAATCCGCATATAATTGATATAGTCATCATCAACCCTGATTGTGTTTCCAGAGTTATGTGCCACATTATTGCATACTGAACTAATGAAGTACCAAACAATGATATTGTTTGACTCATCAAAAACAGCACTACATTCTTTTTCCAGTCTTTATTCATTTATATTTATTCCCCTTTATTTTTGAGTTTTTAAAGGAGAAATTAAGAACTATATCTGTTCAGCAAATTGCACCTTGATACCATTGGGATCCTGCACTATAAAATACTTTATGTGAGGATTTGGCTGAACTGGCCCTGTCTTAATCTCAATTCCTTTTTTATTGATTAGTTGTATCATTTCATCCAAAGAATCAACTTTGAATCCTAATGTCACTGCATTACCTGCATCTATATTTTTAAATTTTTTATTACAAATAACTTCAAGCTTAGTATCATCCTCGCCTAAAAAGCATATTTCCATTTCATGGCCAGCATTGAATCTTCTGTCTAATTTTAATCCAACCACTTCCTGATAAAACTTCAATGTTTCCTCCATATCCTTAACTAAAATTGTAGTCCATAAAAATTTCATAATACCCTCCAAGCTATGTATTTTTAT
>JAQSYS010000258.1 GCA_029256005.1 Sedimentibacter sp. | reverse complement strand
TATATGTTCAATTTTGTGACTATCAATTAAAAGAGGTATTATTCTAGTTCCTGCAACTACGCTTCCTTCTTCCACAACAATATCAGTATGTAAAGTTGCAAGCATCGCTTCATCTATTGTATTTATCCTCTCCATGACTGAATAATTCACTTTCAGCAAACCTTTACATTTTGCAATTAAACTCACCTTTCCTTCAGATGGTTCATTAAAAATAATTTCCTTACCTGCTACAGCTTTAGCCATCCTTTCTCCAGCTTCATTTTCATGAAGTATTCCCTCTTGCATTTCCCAAACATAAATGTTTCGCTTCCCCATATCTAACATTTTAGGTATGTCTTCTTCATTTATTACATGGCCTTTTTTAAATGCGACTCCCTTAAATTCTCCTGGGACTATTTTAGTTAAGTCATGGCATAATACCATACCTACTGCCTCTTCAACTGGAACAGACTTCATTTTTACTCCTCCTAACTGTCGTCCTTGCCTTTTATTTGGTATACAATAATATACAAGCAAATTCTGTGCCAACATGAAATCTGCCTTTAATCCTTCTATTTTCTTAATTTTAAAATCACATATTTTAATATCTGATTTTTAAGGGCAATAACTGTTCCATTTTGATACAAATAGTTCAATAATTACTGTTCCATTTCAGAACAGTGTTCTATTTTGGAATAGTTAATATGAAATTTTTCAATTTTTCTATATAAAGTATTTCTTCCAATTTCTAATATGCTAGCAGCCAAAGTCATATTACCATTAACTTCTTTTAAAACTTTTATAATATGCTGCCTTTCAATCAATTCCAAGCTATTATTTTGAGCTAAGCACATTATATTTTTTTCTCCTTCACCTACTTTATTCCCAAGATTAAATTGTAATTCTTCTGAATTTATTATTAATTCGATGACATTTTCTAATTCTCTAATATTCCCTGGCCAATCATAATTCATAAGATATTTTATATATTCCTTAGGAATATCCATACTTTGTTTGCCAAGTTTTTCAGATATTTTTTTCATATAATAATTTATTAATTCTGGAATATCATCTCTTTTATCTCTAAGTGGAGGTAAATTTATTGGCAAAACATTCAACCTATAATATAAATCTCTTCTGAACTGTCCTTTTTCTATCTCATCTTCTAGACATTTATTGGTTGCTGCTATAATTCTTACATCAATAGGTATTTCTATTGAACTTCCTATCCTTGTAATTACATTCTCCTCAAGTACTCTTAACAATTTTGTCTGCATATCAACAGGCATTTCTCCTATTTCATCTAAAAAAATTGTTCCTCCATCAGCAATTTCAAATTTGCCAGGGCTCCCTCCCTTTTTAGCTCCAGTGAATGCTCCATCATCATATCCAAATAACTCTGATTCTATTAGTGTTTTAGGAATTGCACCACAATTTACTGCAATAAAAGGCTCCTCTTTACGTATACTATAATTATGAATTGCTTGTGCAAAAACTTCTTTTCCAGTACCACTTTCACCTGTTATTAATATCGTTGATTTACTATTTGCTATCTTTTTAGAATAATCAACTATTCTTGTAAATTTATCATTTCTTCCTATGACTTGTTCAAAAGTATACTTTGCCTGACCACCTAATATTTTCCCTGCAAGTTTTCTAGCTTTTTTAAATTCATTAATTACAATAGTAATTTCTTGAATATTCATTTCTTGATCATATATTGGATACAAAGTAAGTGTGCACTGCAATTTATTAATTTTTGCATTAATATGTAAATCTTCATTAATAAAATCTCTCTTAATATTAATATGTTGAATTATTTCTTCCCAATTTTGAAGAAAATCAGAAACTTTCATTTTTTTAATTTCATGCCTGGTACTTCCAAACAGCTTGACTGCATAACTATTCATTGTAGTTATATTTCCTAATAAATCACAGGTTAAAATTCCTGAAGAAATTGAATTAAAAGTAGTCTCTAAACGTCTTTTTGAAATCTCAAGCATTGAATTATATTTGCTAATCTCAAGCATAGTTTCTATAGCATCGGCTGCTGCAACAACCATTCCTAAGGTATGTGGATGAGCATTTCCTTTATAGCCTGTCAAATCAATACATCCAATTATTTCTCCATTTATATCTTTAATTGGTGCAGCTGAACATGTCCACTTATGATATGCTTCAATAAAATGGTCTTCTCCTGAAATCTGAACTGGAGACTTTTTTGATATTGCTAAGCTCATTGCATTTGTTCCAATGTGAGCCTCATCCATATATGCTCCCTGTATCATTTTTAGTTTTGTAGCTTCACTCAATATTTTTTCATTTCCTATTACATTTAGTATGCAGCCTTCATTATCACATAATGTTGCAAAGAACTCAGACTCCTTAACAAAATTGTACAAGCGATTCATAAAGGGAGTTGCCACTAAAATAAGATTCTTATTTCTATCGAGTATATCTTGAAGCTCTTCTCCTTTTACTATCTTAGCACTATATAAATTTCTTGATAGTATTCCCATTTTAATAGATCTTGTATGCGATTCTTTGATGTAATTTTCCATATGCACTCTTCCCTTTACCCATTTATTATTCAATTATCAATGATCATTGATAATTGAACTATATTTTCTGTATAAAAGTAATAAGTGAAAAGTATTACTTTTAATTCAGCATTTTTAACTTCTCACTTATTACTAGTCTTTTATTTAATTTTCAAAATTCAATATTAATATTTTTATTAATTTGCAAGTTTTATTGCCCCTGTTGGACATTTTGCTAAACAGGTTGCTTCACTGCATTTCTCAACACATATTTGAGTATTTACCACTGCTAGATTATTTTTAATTTCAATTGCTCCATAACTGCAATTTTTTGCACAAAGTCCGCAACCTATACATGCAGCAGTACATAATTTTCTAGCAATAGCTCCCTTGTCCTTAGAATTACAATCAACTTTTACATGACTGTTAATTCCTATCATTTGAATTACATTCTTTGGACATGATTCTTCACATTTTCTACATCCAGTACATTTTTCCTTGTTTACAATTGGTAATCCATTTTCCCCCATTGTCATAGCACCAAATGGACAAACACTTACGCAAGTACCAAATCCAAGACAACCATGTTTACAGCCCTTAGGACCTCCTTGAACTAAACTTGCAGCTTTACAGTCTTTTACTCCTTCGTAGCTATAACTTAAAGTTGCCTTATCAATTGTTCCTTTACATCTAACATGAGCAATTCTTGGCTCAACTTTTTCAGCAGCTTTTCCTGTGATTTCAGCTACAAGCTTTGCCACTGCATCTTTACCAGGAACACATAAATTTGGAGCAACATCTGCATTTTCAACAACAGCTTCTGCATATGCTGCACATCCTGCATATCCACACGCACCACATTGACCTTTAGGAAGTATATCTTCAACTTCATGAATAAGAGGATTTACCTCCATTGCGAATTTTTTATTTGCATAGGCAAGAATAAGACCAAATACTGCCCCTATTCCACCCAATACAATTATAACCATTATTGCAG
>JAQSYS010000257.1 GCA_029256005.1 Sedimentibacter sp. | reverse complement strand
ATTATAAAAGCATCCCTTGTACGCTCTGTAGCACTTAAATACATAGCCATGATTATATTAATACCCACAAAGAAAAATCCTATAAAATATATTCTAAGTCCTGATTTTGCAATTTGAGCTATTTCAAGATTTTTCTCACTGTTAAAAATCCCAATAATACTATCAGAGTTTAAAAACATAAATAAATACATAAATAATGCTAAGGAAACGGAAGTTATCAAAGCATAATTCTTCACTTTTCTAAGTAACTCATAATTTTTTAATCCATACCCTTTACTAATGAGAGGCTGCACACCTTGTGCTATTCCAGTAAAAACTGAAATTCCTACAAGAGCTATATTTGCAACAATCCCATATGCAGCAACTCCTAAATTTCCCCTAAGTCTTAAAATAACAAGATTGAAGGTAATAAGAACAACAGCAGAAGAAACCTCAACAATAAAAGTAGATAATCCCAAACCAAATATATCACGAATATAAGAGAATTTTACCTTACTATGGATATACTTAAAGTTATTTTTCTTCTTAATAAAATGAATTAATAGTACACCTATACTTATTATTGGCGCAAGACCTGTGGCAAAAGCAGCACCAAACATCCCCATTCCAAAAGGGAACATAAATACATAATCCAAAACAATATTAGAAAAACTCCCTAGAAGCATTGCAATCATTGATAAATTAGGATTATTATCATTACGCACAAAAGCAAGAACAATGTTATTTATAATGAAAAATGGTGCAAAACATAATATTGTACTTAAATATTCTTTTGTTAATGGTAATGTAGTCATATCAGCACCTAAAACTAAAGCTAAGGGTGTTGTCCCAAAAATACCTATTAATGCAAATATAATTCCTATAACAACACCTAACTTCATACAAGTAGCAAATATTATATTAGCTTTCATATCCTTGTTTCGTGATTTTAATATACTATATCTCGTAGCTCCTCCAATACCAATCATTAATCCCGTACCATGAATAACACTATAAATAGAAATAGAAAAATTAAGTGCTGCAATACCTGTGGCTCCTAATGCTTTGGCTACAAAAAAAGTATCTGCTAAAATGTAGCAAGAAAGCCCTATCATCCCCATGATGTTTAAACTAACATACTTAATAAAATTCTTTAAAATAGACTTTTCCATCTAATCCCCTCCAAAAAATAAAAAAAGGTGCCCTGATAACATTCCTTCTAAGACCTAACGGAATGCTTCAGAACACCTTAAACTCTTTACCCGGTGGCAAAGTTTAAATTCAATATGATTTTTTTCATTATAATATGAATTTAAACTAATGTCAATTAAGATTCACTTGATTTATCCTTCTCCTTATTTCTATTTCTTACTGGTACAAACTCTGATGTAGTATCATTTGGATCAATATAAACATAGTCTCCATTTTCACCTTTTTTAAGACCTAAAGATGCCATCTTCTTTTTAGTATTTTTATATTTTGTGCTCATTAAACTCACCTCTTAAATGATTTCTATATTATTCATCCTTTAATTTACCCAATTAACGCTTTTATAATTAATAAAAATATACTTATTGACAAGATAAAATATTCAATTTATAATTAAAGACAAATACAGTCTGTAATATCTTTATGGAGGAATTAATATGAAGTATACTAAAGCAACAAATTATGCCTTGCATATCACGGCTTACTTAATTAAACAAGAAGGTAAGGAGAATTTAAGTCTCATTCCATTGGCTAACCATATGAATATCCCCTCAACTTACTTATCAAAAATTTTAACTCAATTAGTCAAAGCTGACCTAGTTCAGTCTACACCTGGTGTAAATGGAGGTTATTCTCTTAGAAAATCGAAATCTGAAATAAGCTTTTATGATGTCATTCAAGCAATTGAAGGCAGTGGAGCGCTTTTCACTTGTGAAATGGGCGAAAATAATGCTTGTAGGATTGAGAATGTTATGAGAGAAGCTGAAGACAAAATGGTGAAACACCTTAAAGAGAAACTTATTTTTGATATTATTTAAAAATGGGCTAGAAATTATATAAGCAGTTATATAGCTGCTCATTTTTCAAAGCAATTATAGACAATTACAGTCTGCATTGTATTTTATAGGAGGTTTTTTTATGAATCATAATCATCATCACAATGAACTAGATCAAAACTTTTCAAAAAAAATAGCTTTTTTAGATAGCAAACAAAGGGTGAAACTTATTCCCCCTGAAATTCTTATTAGTCAAATGCCTATTGAAAAAAATCATACCCTACTTGATATAGGTGCTGGTTCCGGCTTTTTTACAATTCCTATGGCAGAGAGTACTACTAATAAAGTTTACGCCATGGACCCTGATTTTCGTATGCTAAAAGTTATAGAAGAAAAGGCAAAGGAAAAAGGAATTACTAATATTGAGCTTATTCAAGATTATCTTGAAAACTTAAACATTAAAAATGAAAGTATTGATTTTGCTATGGCATCTTTAATACTCCATGAAGTTAGATCTCTTTCAAATGCACTTTCAAAGATATATGAGGTACTAAAACCCGGTGGACATTTATTATGTCTAGAGTATGAAAAAGACGAGTTGGTAGTAGAAGGACCACCAATGTCCATTCGTATCTCCTCAGAGAACCTTGAAAAAACATTAACTTTAATTGGGTTTAAACTTGTGAAGAAAACGAAAATTAACGATGCTATTTATACTATGATAGCCGTTAAATAGGAGGATAATTAATGGACTCAAATAAAGACATGCTCATCACAACACCAGTAGGTAAACTTTTGCTTAAATTTTCACTTCCAGCTATTGGCGGTATGCTTGTAAATTCTCTATATAATCTAGTGGACAGAATATTTGTTGGAAGAATTGGTGGGCTTGCCATGACAGGTATAGGGCTTAGTTTACCCTTTATGATGCTACTAAGTGCAGTAAGTTCCTTGGTAGGCATAGGAGCTTCTGCCCTAATTTCTATTAAGCTTGGAGAAAATAATAAGGATGAAGCAAAAGGATTACTTGGTAATGCAATAACATTGCTTACAATCTTAATGCTATTAATGACAGTTCTAGGACTTATTTTTAAAGTTCCTATACTTAAAGCCTTTGGTGCAAGTGATGCAACAATGCCTTATGCTTTAGATTACATGACCGTAATTCTCTATGGTGCTGTTTTCCAAGGTATAGGATCAGGCCTCGTGAATGTTGTGAGAGCTACTGGTCATCCAGTTAAATCAATGATAATTTTAATTGTTGGAACAGTTACGAATATCATTTTAGACCCAATTCTCATTTTCACTTTTGATATGGGTATTTCAGGAGCAGCATGGGCAACTATTATTGCTCAGCTAATAACTTCTATCATGGTTATAAGCCATTTCCTAAGTAAAAAAAGTAAACTAAAAATTGAAAAACAAAAATTAAAGCTCCAGTTAATAACTATTAAGTCAATTATGAGCATTGGATTTTCTGCATTTGCAATGCAGTTAGCTTCAGTTCTCTTCAGCATTATATTCAACAACGCCCTCAAAACATACGGAGGAGACGTTGCAA
>JAQSYS010000011.1 GCA_029256005.1 Sedimentibacter sp. | reverse complement strand
CAATAAAACAAAAAAATTAATCGGAATTGATGATAATGATTTAGAAATTTTAATAAAGGATTTTGATGTTATTTTACTCGAAGCTGACGGGTCTAAGGAGCTTCCTATTAAAGGATGGAAGAATCATGAACCGCCTGTTTTAAGCAAAACAACAAAGACTATAGGTGTTATTCCTGTAAATTTAATAAATAAAAAAATAGACAAAGAATTCATATACGGATTTGATGAATTTAACATATTGACTGACTACAGTGAATATATTAATTTTAGAACCATTGGCAAAATTTGTTCTGAAAAGGATGGAATATTTAAAAATTCAAAGGGTTGCCTCTATGTGTTTTTTAATAAAGCAGATACAAATGAAGAAATTTTAGTTTCTGAAGATCTATCAAATTATCTAAATGAATCCATAATATGTGAAACATGTAAATTTAAAATATGTTATGGTTCTTTAAAGAATGGTGTATATTATGAGTATTAGTGCAATAATAATGGCAGCTGGTTTATCCAAAAGGATGAATGGAAATAAGCTCACGATGAAGATTAAGGGTAAATGTATTTATGAATTCATTTTTGAGACTATTAATAAATGTAAAGATTTTTTTGAGGAAGTTATTGTTGTCGCTAATGAAGATATTATATTAAAAAAAGCATTAGAGTTTGGGTATACAGCTATAAAGAATGAAAACTCACATTTTGGTCAAAGTGAATCGATAAAACTTGGGATAAGGAACTCCTTAAATGTGGGTGGTTTTATGTTTTTTACAGCTGACCAACCATTTATTTCTGAAGAAACTATAAAAGAGCTTATAAGAACTTTTGAAAAAAATCCAAATAATATTGTAGTACCGTGTTATAACGGGATGAACGGAAGTCCGGTAATATTTCCTGAGAATTTTAAGAATCAATTGCTTGAACTTCAAGGAGACACCGGCGGAAGAATTATCATAAGGGACAATTGGAATAAAACAATCATAGTACATATATATTCCAATGATGAAGACATTGACATAGACACAATTGAAGATTATATAAAAGTTTGCATACAAGAAGGTGATTAGATGAACGGAGAAGTAGTAGTAGTCAAAAGTGGTGGTGATATTGCATCAGGAGTAATTCAGAAGCTTCATAGAACTGGTTTCAGGGTTTTGGTATTAGAAATGGAAAATCCCACATCAATACGAAGGGCGGTGTGTTTTTCGGAAGCAGTTTATAATGGCAAAATGGAATTAGAGGGAATAATTTCAGTCCATGTAAAAAATATTGTAGAAATATACCATGCTTGGTCTAATGATTATGTCCCTGTATTAGTTGATCCAAAAGGAGAATATATAGATAAATTCAAGCCTATAGCCGTTATTGATGCTATAATAGCAAAAAAGAACACAGGAATGAATATTAATCTTGCACCAATAACAATAGCAATAGGACCAGGATTTGAGGCAGGTAAAGATGTGAGTGTGGTTATAGAAAGTAACCGTGGTCACAACCTTGGTAGATTAATTTTCAAGGGTTGTGCTGAACCAAATACCGAGAAACCCGGCAGTATCGAAGGATATACTTTTGATAGAGTGCTATATTCGCCTGAAGACGGAACTATAAAATTGGAGCATGAAATTGGTGATATTGTTAAATCCGGAAACATAATAGGTTACGTTAACGGCCAAAATATTGTATCAAAAATTGACGGAATCGTGAGAGGTCTTATAAGGGAAGATACATATGTATACAAAGGAATGAAAATTGGAGATGTGGATCCTAGAGTAGAAGAATTAAAAAATTGTTACACAATTTCTGATAAAGCACGGGCAATTGGTGGTGCTGTTTTAGAAGCAATAATGATAGAAATGAGAAAGATTAAAAATCTATAAAGGTTTTTAATCTTTTTTATATTGTACAAATCAGTTTTTTTTGTTACAATTTAGATAAATTGTCGAAAATGTATTTAAGGAGTTTAATAAATGGCTAAGGTAATTTCTGTTTCTAATCAAAAGGGTGGAGTAGGCAAGACAACTACGACTGGTGCAGTTGCAGCAGGATTCAAGTTAAAGGGATATAGAGTTTTATGTGTGGATTTGGACCCACAGTCTAATTTAAGCTTTTCTTCAGGAGCTGAGACAGAGGATTGTCCAACAATTTATGAAATATTAAGAGGTGAAGCAAAGACTTCTTTTTCGATTCAAAAGATGACATCATTTGATATAGTATCATCTAATATTTTACTTAGCGGCATAGAACTGGAGTTTACTCAAACAGGTAGAGAATACTTATTGAAAGAAGCACTAAATACTGTAAAGGATAAATATGATTATATATTTATCGATACTCCTCCTGCCTTAAGCATTTTGACTGTTAATGCGTTCACTGCATCTGACTATATAATTATTCCAATGAATGCCGACATATTTAGTTTGCAGGGTATAGCCCAGCTTTCAGAAACAATAGACAGGGTTAGAAAATACTGTAATTCAAATTTAAAGGTAGAAGGTATAGTGCTTACAAAGTTTAACAAAAGAACTGTTTTAAGTAGAGAAATCAAAGGAACAGCAGAATTAATAGCAGAAAAACTGAATACTAGTATATTTGATTCTACTATAAGATCAAGTGTAGCCATAATGGAAGCACAAACCAATCAGCAAGATATTTATAATTATTCGCCTAAAAATGCTGCATCGCAGGATTATATGGATTTAGTTGAAGAGCTTATTGAGAGAGGGTTGTAAAATGGCAAAAATAAAAAAGGCTTTTGACAGAGATTCAATGTACAAAAAAATAATGCCTACTAATTTAAAGAAAGAAATTGAACAAATTAATGTTATTGATGAAAAAGATATTGACATTGTCGAAAATAAAATTCCTAATGAAGTGTCAATATTTCAAAATAAGGAATTGAATTTAATTAAAGAAGAAAAAAATGAAGTGATTTTGTACAATGTTACAGAAAAACTTGTTCTAAAAAAACTTGATGCAACGCTGAAAAAAATGAATTGTTGCAGATGCGACCGGTGCAAAGAGGATATAATAGCTATTTCATTAAATAATCTTAAACCGATGTACATTGTCGCAACTAAAGATGAGATTAAACAAAAGGTTCATGAATTAAGTGAAATGAGCAGTGAAGTAACTACAGAAGTTATAAAGGCTGTTCTAACTGTAAGAAAAAATCCTCGACATTAAATTATTTAATAAAATAACTAAAATTTTATTTAAACATGACGATATCATAGTAGAAATAAAATTATGAGGTGATCATGTGCAAGATAGAAAAGAATTATTTAACGATTTAGATGAAGATACATTAAAAGACAAGTATCTTACTTTCTATACGGATAAACAGCTATTTGGAATACTAATTTCAGAAGTGGTTCAAATAGTTGGAATACAAGAAATTACATCAGTTCCTGAATTTCCTTCCTACGCAAAAGGAGTAATTAATTTAAGAGGAATTATTATTCCAATCATTGATGTCAGACTGAGATTGAAAAAAGAAGAGATGGAATACAATGAAAGAACCTGTATTATAGTAACCAATATTAATGGCTCACATATAGGTTTTATTGTTGACTCCGTAAATGAAGTGACAAACATTTACAATGACAACATTTCAAATCCTCCTCAAATGGGTACGGATTATGTTAATACTTATATAACCGGAATAGCAAAATTGAATAATGACATTGTTTTATTAATTGATTTGAAAAAAATCCTAAGTGACAATGAATTGCAAATTATTACGAATTTAAATTAATTTAATATCTATCCAGGGGGGAAGAAAGTTGAAGACATTTAAAAGTAAAAGGGTAAAATCAGGTGTAAAAAATAAAAAGTTTAATATTACAAATATTAAAATAGCACCTAGATTAATAATATGTTTTGCAGTGATGTTAGTTATATTTGCTGTTTCCATGGGGATTACACTTTCTAATATTAATAAGGTTGCATCAGATGTTAACCGCTTTCATGAAGAGTGTTACCAAGTAGAAGTTTTGTCTTGGAAGACTAAACTTGCTTTAAATAAGATTGAAAAAGCAATTTACAAATCAACAACTACAACCAGCAAAACTATAGTCAAAGAATATACTAAAGAAATTACAGATAATATTGATATAGCTAATACATCATTTGAAGTGTTAAGAACTGGGTTGGAAGAATTTCCAACTATAGTAGAGCAACTGGACAGTGATTTAACCAAGATAACAGAAGTCAGTGAAAAGTTGGTGGGGCTATTAAATGAAAGTAGAAGTAAGCAGGCTATAGATGTTTTAAATGAAGAGCTAGCGCCTGTATTAAAGTCAGTTAATGATACAATGGATCAGGTAAGCATAAACTTAGATATTGTAGCACAAAATTTTGTTAAGGATTCAAACAGTGCAAGCAATAATTTAGTAATTATTCTTTCAGTTATTTTTATACTTAGCATTATTGTTGCATTGATATTGGCAACAATTGTAGTAAAAAGCCTTATTAAACCGATAAAGGAAATAACTGAGGCTGCAAATTCAATAAGCAGTGGTAATTTAGATTATCAGGTTATGCATTCTTCTAATGATGAACTAGGAGTTGCTACAAAGACCATAAGCAATGCAATAGACACATTGAAGCTTTATGTAGGAGAAATAGATAGAGTATTAAATGAAATAGCTAAAGGAAACTTAAATGTGTCAATGAATATGGAGTTTGTTGGAGGCTTTTCGCAAATAAAAAGCTCAGTAAATAAAATATTGATTTCATTTAATAATACATTAAGCAAGATTAATGAATCTGCAGAACAGGTAGAAAGCGGATCGAGCCAAGTATCAGGTGGTGCCCAGGCATTATCCCAAGGTACAGCAGAGCAGGCAAGTTCAATAGAAGAACTTTCAGCAACAATTAATGAAATTTCTGAACAAGTTAAACTTAATGCTGATAACGCAAACAATGCAAGCCGTATAACAAAAGATTCTGTTAAAGAAGTTGAAAACAGCAACAAACAAGTTGAAATTATGACTGAAGCAATGAAGGATATTGAAAAATCAACAAATGAAATTGCGAAAATAATTAAAGCAATAGATGATATAGCATTTCAAACAAATATACTCGCTTTGAATGCTGCAGTTGAAGCAGCGAGAGCTGGCTCAGCCGGCAAAGGGTTTGCCGTTGTAGCAGACGAAGTCAGAAACTTGGCATCAAAAAGTGCAGAAGCTGCAAAAAGTACAGCATTTTTAATTGAAAATTCAATAAAGTCCGTAGGACAGGGTACTAAAATAGCAGATGAAACCAAAAAATCAATTAAGCTGATGGTTGAAGGAATTAGAGAATCAGTTAAATTGGTTGATGAAATAACGGTTGAATCGAATAAGCAAGCAGATTCAATTATGCAGATTACAATGGGAGTAGAACAAATATCGGCTGTAGTGCATACTAATTCTGCAACTGCTGAAGAAAGCGCTGCAGCGAGCGAGGAATTAAGCAGCCAAGCCAGTATTTTAAAAGAATTGGTTGAACAATTTGAATTAAAAAAATCCACAATTACTGTTCAGTAAAAGGAGTAAAGATATGAACTATGAAAATGAAGAAGTATTTGAAGAAATAGAGTTTCCTTGGTTAATTTTTAAGTTGGACAAAAATCTATACACTATCAATAGCAAAATGATAACTTCAATTGTTATGATACCTGATGAAATTACTTATTTGCCAAATGTGACAGAATATTTGACAGGACTAATCCATTTAAGGGGAAATGTTGTTCCGTTGATTGATTTAAAATCTTTATTTAAATTGAGTAATTTATCAGTTGAAAAAGCTGAAGATAAAAAGGAAATGGTAATAGTAATAGAAAAGGACAATTCTTTTGTCGGTCTAGTGGTAGACGAAGTTTTGTCAGTAGAAAATATTACTGCATTTGAAGAGACAGAAGAAATTAAAAAAATGGTAAAAGACGGTTTTGTCAAGGGAGTAGCTAAAGGCAGCAAAAGTGAAGAAGTTTTCTTAATTATTGATGAAGAGAAAATTATGAATATTGCGTAGAATTAGATTTCTAAACTTTTTTGTATTCCGGTCGAATATAATGATAGATGGGGGTAATGTATATGAAAATTCAAAATATAGGCAGTTTTATGAATTATAAAGGCAATTCAAAACCAATTAAAAATGAAGAACAAGCTAAAGCTAAAAACTATGATGTTATTGAAATTAATGGAAAATCTCAAAGAGATAGTAAAGCATCAACGCTTAATAACATAAAACAAAAAGTTGTATCACAGGTAAATCAAGAAACTAATGCTGAAAAGATAAGCAGAATTAAAGAAAGCCTGAATAACAAGGACTATAAAATAGATGTTGAGGAAATAGTTAATAAATTGTTAAAATAATGAGGTTACTATGGAAGAATTAATTGAGTTATTGAAAGAAAGCGCTGAAGTATACAAACAATTTCTGGAGTTAGAATACAAAAAATATGACATAGTAATTAAAAATGATGTTATTTCGTTAGATGATATAGTATCAAAAGAACAGGTTGTTTTTTTAAAGATGAGAGGCTTAGAACAAAAAAGAGAAAAGCTTATAGTTTCATTTGGGATGAATGGTAAAACATTTAAGGAAATAATTGATAATCAAGATGAGGATGAGAATTTGCTTTCTGAATACCAGAAGTTAAAGAGCATTATCTCTGAAGTGAAAAAAATCAGTAGCTTATGCAAGACACTTATAGAAGTTAGACTTCATCGTCTAGACAAAGCTATGAGTCAACTTGGAGAAAGCGAAAATACTTATACAAACAAAGAAATCAAAAATGGCAGTGCTAAAAGCTTGATTATTTCAAAGAAGATATAGGTAAAACTGAACAATATATATAGCAGTAATAAAACTTTTATAGCAAGGAGAAAATATGCTTAGATCTACTTTTTTAGGATATAAAACAGCCACAAGTGCATTAAAGGTAAACCAAAATATGATGGATGTTGTGGGGCAAAATATATCAAATATAAATACAGAAGGTTACACTAGGCAACGCCTTGATATAAACTCGGTATCCTTTAGTACAAGCAACATTAAGTTTGCTACCACCGGAGTGATTATTGGTCAAGGAGTTAATGCGACAGGAGTAAGCCAATTCAGAGATTCATTTCTAGATTTGAGATATAGGATGTCAGCTGCAAAAACTGGTAGCGAAGATGTGCAGTTAGATGCACTTAGTGACTTGGAGTTAATCATGGATGAAATTTCAAAAGATGGTTTAGACTCACAGTTTTCCGACTTATTAGAACAGATTCATTCATTGACATCTTCACCATCTGATCCAGTGCTTGAAGGAGTTGTGAGAACATCTGCTCAAATGCTAACTCAAATGTTTAATGATTATTCTAAGCAATTAAGTACAATAAGGAATCAACAGTTAAGCTACCTAGAAAACGGAGCAATTGTAAAGATTAATCAGCTAACCGATAATATTACCAAGCTAAATCAACAGATAAAAGAAGACAATATAAGCGGTAATCCTGCACTAGAATTAAATGATGAAAGAAATATGCTTATTGATGAACTGTCAAGTTACCTCGATATAGAAGTTGTTTTAACACCTGTGGATATCGGTGGTGGTAGAAGTATAGATGAGTTATCAATTAAATTAAGAGATGTAAATCCTTCAGTTGAACTTGTTAATAATGACAAATCTGTTGAATTAGGATTGATAGATGATGGAAAAGATGTTGATATATATATAAAAACTAATTTAGATGGAACAACTGATGACGGTTCTACACCAGCTAATTATTTGACTCAAAAGTTAGATAAAGGCCAGATAGGTGGATATATTAAATTTTTAAATGGCAAAGGTGATTATGCAACTGCGGCAGACCCTATTTCGGAAGCTGCAACTAAAGGCGTTCAGTATTACCAAAATATGCTTGACACACTAGCTAATGAATTTGCTTCCGTAATGAATGAAGTGAATAGAAAACCAACTAGTTTTAATGCTGATGGTAGTGTAGCAACATGGATGGATAAACCTCTTTTTGAAGCGCGAAATGGCGGAGATATCACTTCAGGTAATATAAAAATATCTGAGGATTGGGCAGATTCAACCGGCTCATATATTACAAATACAGTAATTAAGTCATCTGGTGACACTACGGGCGCAACCGATAATATTTTAAAAATGATTTCTAAATTTAAATCAAAGGAAACATTTGAAACTGCCTCAGGGAAAGATTTGTTTGTTGGAACATTTCAAGAGTTTCTGTCATTTACAACAACAAGATTAAATCTTCAGGTTGCAGAAACTGAAACATCATATGACACATATGCTGAGTCTCAGAATCAGATAGATTTTGCAAGAAGCAGCATGTCAAGTGTTGATTTGAATGAAGAAGGTGTAAACTTGCTTCAGTACAGCAAATCATACAATGCTGCAGCGAGATTAATGACCACATTAGATGAAATGTTGGACACTTTGATTAACAGAATGGGAGTATAGGTGATATTATGAGAATAACAACAAGCATGATGTCAAATAAATACATAAGGAATTTGAATAAGTCTGCTTCTGAAATGAATTATCTGAACGAACAGGTTTCAACCGGTAAAAAATTTTTTAAAGGATCAGAGGATGCGGTAAGTGCAATAAAAGCATATAAGTTAAGAAGAGAGTATAGAACTTCTGAAATATATGATACTAACATAAAAGATGTAGATTCATTTCTTACTACAGCGGAAACAAATTTAACAGAAATAAGCAGTAACATTGAGAAGGTGTATACTTCCTATTTAAAAGGTATAACCGGCACTATGGGCTCTGAAGAAAGAGAAATAGTTGCAAAGGAACTTGAAAATCTACAGCAATCCATACTAACATCTTTGAATGCTAACTATGGAGACAAGTATGTTTTCGGCGGAACAAGCAAGGATGAGATACCGTTTACTTTAGAGGATGTAACATTGACTGATGGCACTGTAGAAAAACAGCTATTTTTTAAAGGAATTAATGTTAATACTAATGATGCTCGACTAGATGATTTAAAGAATGAAACTATAAACGTAGATATTGGTTTAGGGATGACATTTGGTTCAGACGGTAAATTAAATGGAGACACAGTATTTAATATGTCCATGTCCGGTATTAATTTTATGGGGTATGGAGAAAATAGCGGAATGCCTAATAATGTATATACATTAATCGGAAAAATAAAAGATGAATTAAGAGATCCTAATTTTAATATAGATAATGTTACACCATATATAGGAAAATTTGAAGAGCAGAAGAAACAGGTCTTGGTTGGCATTACAGACATAGGAGCTAAGACAAATTATCTTGACTTCATTAAAGTTAGGAATGAAGATAATCAATTTAACATAAATGAAAAAATCCTCGATGTAGAATATGTGGATCCGGCTGAAGCAATAGTTAATTTTAAAATGCAGGAATATTCCTACAACGCAGCATTATCAATGGGCAATAAGATACTTCAGAACAGTTTTATAGATTTTATGAAATAGATTTTATGAAATAACAAGGAGTGTTACATATGATAGAACCGCTTTTAGAGATTAAGACTATTCCGATGTCTGTGGAAATGAAAATTAATAAAGCGCGATATGAAATAGCTACAACTGATGCTACCTTTGAATTGACAAGAAACAAGGGAGAACTTCAGATGCAGATGAAGCCTACCAGGTTAAATATTGATACAGTTGAAGCAAGATATTCTGCGGGTATTAAAAGTGTAATCCGTTCTGTAGAGGATTATGCTAAAAGAGGAATGCAAGCATCATATGAAGCAACAGCTACCTATGCAAGAGAAGGTAATTTGATGCTTGATATTAACATTATGGATAATCCTATTCCTGAAATGGCTATGAAGAAATTCATGAGTGATGTGGATTTTAATCTTGGATTCTCTCCTGAAGTTGGTGCTGATATATCTTGGGAAATTGGAAGTATATCCATGAATTTTGAAATGGATAAGCTTGATTTTGATTGGAACATAGAGAGGCCAAAAATAAATTTCATACCGGGAAGTATAGAATTTATAATAAAGGAATATCCTAGGTTGGAAATTAATTACAAGGGTACCCCAATTTTTGTTCCACCAAGTGCGAATCCTAATTATAAGGAGATTGATACTTTTGCTTAAGAAAAAAATGAATATTATAACAAGAGATTTTGGTGAATTAGAAGTTAGTGAAGATGATTCCATAAGCTTTATTAGCGGAATGTATGGTTTTGAGAATTTTAAAAACTTTATAATTTTAAAAGAAAACCCTGAAGATGACATAATGTTTCTTCAATCACTTAATAATTCAGACCTGTCATTTGTGTTGGTAGATCCTTACTCAATTTTCTTGCCATATGACCCGAATTTGTATGAGGAAGATTTAGTAGAACTGATGGTCAAAAGTGAAAAGGACCTTAAGTTTTTAGTTATTGCAATCATTAAAGAAAATGTAAAGGATTCTATAGTAAATTTAAAGAGTCCGATAGCAATAAATCCAAAAACACGATCGGCAAAACAGGTCATTCTTCAAAATCCATATCCACTCAGATACAGCTTTGTAGGAACTGAGGAGGAGAAAAGATGTTAGTTATTAAAAGAAAAGCATCTGAATCAATTCTTATAGGTGATGATATTGAAATTATTATTTCTGAGATTACCGCGGATAAAGTTAAGATAGCAATTAAGGCTCCTAAGGACATAATAGTTACTAGAAAAGAATTGGCAGAAACTTGTGAATTTAACATTTCAGCTTCAGAAAAGGTAAATAAAGTGAGTTTAAAAAGCATAAAAGATAAATTAAAAGGCTTAGACAAAAATAAATAAAAAAATTATTTTTGTTTTTATGCTGTTTTTTGTATTTTATTAGTTGCTTTACACAAAGAGAAATTTATAAAATTACGAAACATGGATATTAATACTATCCATGTTTTTGTTTTTTAAAACACATTCTTAGGTTGCTTGAGAATTAATTTTAATTAAATGTATATTCACTGCATGTTTTAAAGTTTTAATATACAAAATCGTATGCATTTCAACAATGTAGCAATTTGTCAAAAAAGCTTGCAATTTGTAATATCCTCAATTATAATAATTTTAGTTAAGGAAATATTAATAATTTAACAGGTAAAGCTGTCGAAAAACAGTGACACAAAGCTAGAGGGCCTAAAGAGAAATCAATGGCAGCCAGTTGCAAAAAAGTATATTTACATATGAATTAATGTATATATAATTTATTATGCTGGTTGGTACGATAATAAATTATTTTTTTATGCTATTTAATAGGGGGAGGGCAGAGATGAAAATTGTTGAAAATGTAAACTTGAACTTATTAACAAAGGACTTAAATGGGCTGTGGCTCAGACAACAAGTAACCATGGAGAATATTGCAAACTATTCTACTCCAGGCTATAAAAGTAAGTTTGTGGACTTTGAAAGCTTTTTAAAAACTAATCTTGAGAATGTCGATGGGGGAAAAAAATCGGAAATAAATAACATTTTAGAAGCAAGCAATATAATAATCGAAGAAAATGATAGCCAATCTTTACGACTTGATGGAAACAATGTTGATTTAGAAAAAGAAAATCTCCAGTTAGCAAAAACACAGCTTCAATATATGTATACAGTATCAGAGATAAATTCTTATTTTTCAAAATTAAAATCTGTAATTTCCGAAGGGAAAAAATAATAAAGGAGGTAACAATGTCTTTTTTAGAATCACTTAATATAAGCGGATCAGGTCTTACAGCTCAAAGGCTGAGGATGGATGTAATTTCAGAAAATATAGCCAATCAGGATGCCACAAGAACAGAAGAAGGCGGTCCATATAGAAGAAAAATGGTTGTTCTATCCTCAGCAAATAATTTTAAAAATATGATGCTTCAGAATATAAATGAATATGTAGCAGGTGGTGTAGAGGTTACAGAAATTGCAGATGATCAGAGCGAATTTAAACTAGTGTATAATCCTGAACATCCTGATGCAGATGAAAGTGGATATGTTAGTATGCCTAATGTGGACACATTAAAAGAAACAGTGGATATGATGGAAGCATACAGAGCTTATCAAGCGAATGTTACCGCACTTAACACTGTTAAGCAAATGGCAGTTAAGGCTTTAGAAATCGGGAGGTAAAAATGTTTATAGAACCAATACAGCCTATTAAAGGCATAAACCAAATAAATGGTTTAAGCAAGACAGTAAATGAAAATGAAAAAGAAAACAAACTTTCTTTTAAATCAATATTTAATAACGCACTTGATAATTATGTTGAAGCCGAATCAAAAGTTGATGAAGATATTTATAAGCTTTCAGTCGGAGAAAGCGATGATTTACATAATTTAATGATAAATACTGAAAAGGCAGAAATATCACTTGATTTATTAATACAACTTAGAAACAAAACTTTAGATGCTTATAATGAAATAATGCGCATGGGTGTTTAATAAATTATAAATTACCCACAAATTTAGGAGCTATAGATGGCAGAGCAATTAAAAAACATATGGAAAAGTACAGTTGAATTTTGGAGTAAATTAAGTATTACAAAAAAAAGAATTATTATTGGCGGTTTTGTTGCCGTAATATTAATAGCTATAATTATAACTTTTATACTGAATAAAAAAGAATATGTAGTACTTTTCAATGAAATAGAAAAAGAAGAAACAGTTGAAGTTATGCAGCAGCTCCAAGAAAACAATGTCGATTACAAATATGAAAGTGATGGAACCATACTTATACCAAAAGATCAGGAAAGTACTTTACGTATGCAGTTGGCTCAATCCGGACATCCTCGTACAGGTGTTAACTACGATGTTTTCACTAATAATATTGACTTTATGACTACTGATTATGAGAAGAGAAAATATGAAGTTTTCCAACTCCAAGATAGATTACAAAATTCAATAGAAACAATTGACGGAGTTGAAGAAGCAATTGTTACAATAAATATTCCAGAGGAGAAGAATTTTGCTTGGGAATCAGATATTAAAGAATCCTCTGCATCAGTAAAAATCAATCTTGCGAACGGATATTCTTTGTCAGCATCTCAAATAAACGGTATTATGCAGTTGGTTTTAAAAAGTATTGAAGGGTTAAAAGAAGAAAATGTGGCAATTGTTGACACAGAAGGAAATAGTCTTGTTGTTTCTAGTGAAATGCAACAAACCAATACAATAAAACTTAAACTAGAAATCGAAAAAGAATTTGAAAAAGAAACGGAAAAAGGTGTAACTGAATTTTTAGCAAAAATATACGGACCGGAAAATATAAAGGTATCATCAAAATGCACTATTAATTTTGACAAAAAGATAAGTGAATTATTGCAATATATACCAGATGAAGAAACAAACATGGGAATCCCCAGTGAAACTCAAAATGACAGAGAAATAACTGGACCTGGAGAAACTGTAGGCGGAGTAGCAGGAGCAGAAACAAATGCAGAATTGCCAACTTATCCTGGAGTAGTAATTGAAGGGGATAATATTTATTTCAAGGATTCAAATTCAATCAATTACTTAGTAAGTCAGTTGAAAGAGCAAATTGAACACAATCCTGGAAAGATAGAGGAACTTACTGTTGCTGCTGTGATCAATAAGGCAAGCATGAGGGATGAAGAATTACAAGAAGTTAAAGAACTTATTGCTTTCTCAGCAGGTATAAAACCTGAAGATATAGCACTTCATAATATGATTTTCTTTGACCCGGATTCACCTGCAATTCCAGTAACTACTGAACCAAATGCTTCTAATGCATTACAATTAAGAGATATACTTATTTATGGTGGTATAGCATTAGCTGTTTTGGCGGTATTAATATTTATAATCAGTATGATACTCAGAAAACGAAGAAAGAAAAAAGCAGCTGAATTATCTGCAATTGATGAAGCAGCAGCAACAAAAGATTTCTCATGGGCAGATGTTCATGACGAAATTAAAGTACAGGAAACGCCGGAACAAGCTATTAAAAAACAGCTTAAGGATTTCACAACAGCTAATCCTGAAATAGCAGCACAACTTTTAAGAACATGGCTGAAAGGAGACGATGAATAATATGGCAGAAACGAAATTATCAGGAAGACAAAAAGCTGCTGCAATAATCATTTCTCTTGGAGCAGATGATGCATCAAAAATATACAAATTTTTTAAAGAGGATGAAATAGAGCAGCTTACTTATGAAATATCGAGACTGCAGCATTTAAATCCTCAAATAATGGAGAACACTTTAAAGGACTTTTATGATTTATGTCTTACTCAAAAAGTCATAACTGAGGGAGGATTTGAGTATGCCCGAAATGTTCTAGAAAAAGCATTTGGCGCTCAAACAGCAACAAGCCTTCTTGAAAGAGTAACAAAGACATTAAGGTCAAAATCTTTTGATTTTCTTAGAAAAGCAGATTATAAAAACCTTTTAACAATTATACAAAATGAACATCCACAGACAATTGCACTTATATTGTCATATGCAAGAGCAGATCAAGCATCTGCAGTAATTGCTGAGCTTCCTAAGGAAAAGAGAATTGATGTTGTTGAAAGAATAGCTAAGATGGATCGAACTTCACCTGAAGTAATTAAATATGTTGAAGAAGAACTAGAAAAGAAATTCAATTCAATAGTTTCAGTCGATTTTACGGAAATTGGCGGTGTAAATTATGTTGCTGATGTTATGAACAACATGGACAGAGGCAATGAAAAATACATATTCGATGAGCTTAATAAGAAAGATGCTAAATTGGCAGATGAAATCAGAATGAGAATGTTCGTGTTTGAAGATATTGTTACAATGGATTCAATGAGTATTCAGAGATTTCTTCGTGAAGTTGACAGTAAAGATTTGGTATATGCTATCAAAGGATCCAACAAAGAAGTTGCAGATGTATTGTTTAGCAATATGTCTACAAAAATGGGAGAAACTATTAAATCTGAATTGGAATATACTCATAATGTTAGACTTAGAGATGTTGAAGAAGCACAACAGAGAATTGTATCTGTTATAAGACGTTTAGAAGAAGAAGGGGAACTTGTTATAGCTAAGAGCGGAAAGGATGATATCATTGTCTAGTATTATTAAAGCAGAATATGTAGTAATAAATGATATAGGCACTAAAGTGAAAAAAGTTGCTGAAATGCCTGAAGTTACTACTATAAGTACTCCAAGAGAGGACTTGTATGATATATACAATCAAAGAGAAATTATTTTAAAGGAAGCAAATGCTGAAGCCTTGAAAATAATCAATACTGCAAAAAGAAATGCTCAAACAGATATAGCAGAATGTAAAAAAAGAGGTTATGAAGAAGGATATAATGCCGGAATGGAAGTTGGCAAAAATAAAGGATATACAGAAGGTTATGAAGTTGGGAAAATATATGCGTTAGAAGAACTACAAAAACAACTTGATTCAAAGTTAGATGAATTAGTTGAGATGCTGGCTAGTGTTGAAAATGAAAAAGATGAAGTGATTTTAAAGTATGAAGACAAATTAACTAAGTTGGCATTAGATATTTCAGAAAAAATCATTAAACAAAAAATAAATTCTGAAGATAATTTAGTTTCAGGAATCATAAAAAATGCAATAAAGGATTACAGAAATGTTGAGTGGATAAAAATATACATCTCAGCAAAAGATGATGCAATTGCTATACAAGCAGATAAGAATTTAATAAATGAATTAAATAGGATATCAAGTGATGTAAAAATAGAGGTTACTGAAGAATTGGATAGAGGCAGTGCGATTGTAGAAACATCTGATGGCATTATAGATGCAAGTACTTCAACGCAGCTTAAGAATCTTAAAGAGATGGTGTTGAATAAGAATGCAATTTAATGATGTATTACTAAATATCCAGGAAACACTGGCAAAAGAGGATCTTTGCACACATATAGGCAAAGTAAAAAGAATATCGGGAATGATGATTGAGGCAACCGGAAGCAAGTATAAAATTGGCGAGGTATGTGAAATATCAACTGATGTTGCAGGAAAAACAGTACGTGCCGAGGTAGTTGGTTTTAATGATGGAAGAGTATTACTTATGCCATATGAAGATATTAAGGGTATTGGACCTGGGAATGTAGTTAAATCTACAAAGAATAAGTTGAAAATTCCTGTTGGAGATTTTTTAATAGGAAGAATAGTGGATGCTACCGGTAAGCCTATAGATGATGATAAAGAATTTGAAAGTGATGAATTTTGCTACGTTGACAACGAATATATAAATCCATTATCAAGACCAAGAATTGATTCAATTTTGAGTTTTGGGGTGAAGGCTATAGATGGTCTTTTAACCATAGGCAAAGGTCAACGTATGGGAATATTTGCAGGCAGCGGAGTCGGTAAAAGTACATTGCTTGGCATGGTAGCTAAAAATGTTAAGGCTGATATAAATGTTATTGCTCTTGTGGGTGAAAGAGGAAGAGAAGTTAGAGAGTTTATCGAAAAGGATTTAGGCGAAGAAGGTTTGAAAAGATCGATTCTGGTTATAGCAACTTCTGATCAGCCGGCAATGCTGAGAATGAAATGCGCTTTAGTAGCCACAACAATTGCAGAATATTTCAGGGATAAAGGTAAAGATGTATTATTAATGATGGATTCATTAACTAGATTTGCAATGGCCCAAAGAGAGATTGGCTTAGCTACAGGAGAACCGCCTGTTTCAAGAGGATATACTCCATCTATTTATGCAGAACTGCCAAAACTTTTAGAAAGAAGCGGTAATTTTAAAGGTGGTTCAATAACAGGAATTTATACTGTCCTGGTTGAAGGTGATGATACAAATGAACCTATTTCTGACACTGTGAGAGGTATTGTTGACGGTCATATTGTTTTAACACGAAAATTGGCTAATTCTAACCACTATCCAGCAATTGATATAAATGCAAGCATATCAAGGCTTATGAATGACATTGCTACAAAAGAACACAATGATACAGCTAAGAAAATAAGAGATATTTTATCTGTTTATTATGCAAATTATGATTTGATTTCCATCGGTGCTTACAAAAAAGGTACAAACCCAAAGTTGGATGAAGCAATAAACAAAATAGACAAAGTAAATGAACTTTTGCAACAGGATGTAAATGAAAAATTCACCTATGAAGAAATACTTTCTTTAATGGAAGAAATATAATCTCACATAATAGTATTCGATCAAAAAATAAAAAAAGAGGGTACAAATTGAAAAAATTTAACTTTTCTTTACAAAAAGTTTTAGAAATTAAAGGACAAATACTAGAAAACCTTAAGATTGA